>JBLNFH010000231.1:0-5094 GCA_050263475.1 Deltaproteobacteria bacterium | reverse complement strand
CACGAGGTCCGGGTCGAGGGGCGGCTCGTAGTCCGCCTGGATTCCGGGAACGTTGGGGGCGGTGCCTTCCCTTGCCCTGCGGTAGATCCCCTTGGGGTCTCTCGACTCGCACACCTGCAGGGGACAGACGACGTGCACTTCGATAAATTCGGGGATGCTGCGCCGTGCCCGGTCCCGGTAGCGGCGCCGGTTGGCGGTTGCGTCGAAGACGACGGGCACTCCCTGCCGCGTCAGCATCCCCCCGATGGCGGCCATTGCCTCATAGAACGAATCCCGCTCCGCGTCGCCGTACCCGGGATTCGGTGTGAGGATCCGCCGCAGGGCGTCGGATTCCAGCAGCGCCGCGATCACGCCGCGGGCGGCAAGCTCGCCGAGCAGGGCGTTTGCGACCGTCGACTTGCCCGAAGCCGGCAGACCCGTCAGCCAGACCGCGAACGCCTGCCGCATGCGATTCTTACGCCCCGCAATAGTCGTTCACGCGGGCCGGGTCGAAGGCTTCCGCGTCGAGGAGCGCCTGGAGGAAGGCGAAGAGTTTCCGCCGCACGTCCTCGGAGAGCGACGGATACCAGACGGGGCTCGCCATGACCAGGCAGCGGAAGGCGAAGAAGGGGGCCGCGACTTCCAGGATCTCCCCGTCGCCGGTCTTGTCGAGGTAGCGGTCCCAGAACCTGCGGAACAGCGTCTCGAAGGCGCCGCCCAGGCGGCCTTCACGCTGCAGGGAGCAGAACAGGTAGTTCCCGGTGAGGGAGGTGACGTCGTCGGCGGCATCGCCCCACTCGCCGCGCGACCGGTCCAGAATGCTGAAGTCCGTCCCTTCGCGGAACAGGATGTTGTACGGGTGGAAGTCCCCGTGCACCCTGCGCAGCCGGTGGGCCCGACGCTTCAGCCGCCATCTCCATCCGACGCACTGACGTTCGACGGCTTCCAGGAGGCCGGCGTCCGGGAAGCCGCGGTTTAACGGATAACCGTCGGCGATGCCCATGATGCACTCGCCGTGCCCCAGCAGCTCGCGGACCCGCCGAACGTAGAGCCCGGGATCCGGGCCCTGCTCGCGATGAATGTCGGCCAGGTAGTCGCACAGGACATCCGCCCGCTCCAGGTCGAGGTCGGCCAGGCGGCCGTCCGCCTGCAGGCGGGAAAGATCGTGGATGTATCCCTTTCCCTCGACGTACTCCGTCAGGAGGAAGAACTCCTGCGCCTTCCCGAGGGAAAGGAGGGCCCCCCCCTTCTGGAACGCCCCGACATCGATCGACCGGGTGTGGCGGGGAAGACGGTTGAAGGCCTGATAGTCCCACAACAGCATCTGCGCGCGATCCGACATGTGGTCGTGCCCGTAGGGCCCCGGCGAGAGCGTTTCCAGCACCGATTTCTTCCTCATGCCGTTCCACTCGTACTCCACCAGGACCGGCATCCCGTATCCGTATCCCTTGATCGCGCCGGTATCGACCGTTTCCCCGAGGACGGAGAGGCGGAGAATGCGGACGGGATTTCCCAGGAGGGCGGAAAGGTAGGGCTCGAGGTTCTCCCGCGAGAGGTCGGGCATCTCCACGCCGCCCTTACCCGGCGAGAAGCTGCTTCAGGTGATTGATGTCGTGCCGGGCGATCCGGGCGGCGAGCTCTTCGAGGGTCAGCCGCCCCGATTCCGGGTGGACGCCGGTGCGTTTCATCTGCTCCTCGCCGACGGAGGAAAGAAGAGCGACGTTCTCCCCCCGGAGGGACGCGAACCGGGCGACCAGCTTCCGCGGGTCTTTCTCCCGGTAAGGGCGCAGCCCGGCGATCCATTTTTCCTGGTCGAAGAAGGAGAGGTTCGGGTCTTCCTCGCACAGGATCTTCCGGATCCGGAAGGTCATGACGGTTTCGGTGTCCAGCAGGTGCGCGAAGATATCCCTCCGGGACCAGACGTCCCCGGAGGGCCGCCGGGCCGCCAGCCATTTCGGGGATGCATCCGCCGCGGCTTTACGGAACAGCGTCGGGCTTCTGCCCAGGATCCCCAGGAAATCTCCCTCTTCCAGTTTTTCCTCGAGGGAGGCCAGCCCCGTCAGGAACGGATTTTTCACGGTTGCCATCGTCGTCCTCCCGGCTCCGGATTTCCATTTTACTCCCGGCGGCCGTTTATCCCAGCGCGCACCGGAACTCCTCGTACTCCCGGACGGAATTCGCCTGGGCCGTGGCGCGGCAGGAATCGATCTCCTCGTATCGGCCGATCAGCAGTTCGACCAGGGTTTTGTCCAACTCGCC
Source organism: Deltaproteobacteria bacterium (assembly GCA_050263475.1). GTDB lineage: Bacteria > Desulfobacterota > Deferrimicrobia > Deferrimicrobiales > Deferrimicrobiaceae > FEB-35. Next base: position 2,856 of record JBLNFH010000231.1, on the reverse strand, counting down.
GCGTCCGGACATTTCGCGAAGCACGCCGGTCGCGGCCTCCCGGGTCATCGCCCTTCGATAGGGGCGGTCTTCCGCCAGGCTCGTGAAGACGTCCGCCACGGCCATGATCCGCGCGCCCAGGGGGAGCTGCTCCCGGGTGAGGCGGAACGGATAGCCGCTTCCGTTCAGCCGCTCCTGGTGCAGCCCGCCCCAGGAGGCGATCACGGCAAGGGGCTCGATGGAATCCAATACCTGGTACGTGTAGAAGACGTGGGTCCGCATGATGTTCCACTCGCGGGGCGACAGCTTGCCCGGTTTTTCCAGGATTTCGGATGGGACGGCGAGCTTCCCCAGGTCGTGCAGGTACGCGGCGATTTCCAGGAGACTGCACTCGCGCGATGAAAATCCGGCGCGGCGGGCGAGTGCCCCGCCGGCGGCCGCGACGCCGCTGGAATGGGTTGCCGTGAAGGCGCTCTTGAAATCGATGATCTGGCAGATCAGGCGGGAAAGCTCCAGGAGCCCCTCCATGTCGACCTCGGCGATCTGGAAGGACAGGTTGCGCCGAAGCACGGATTCCATCGAGGAGGAAGCGATCTCGAGCCAGACGTAATCCTTTCCGGCGATCCGGGACAGCGCGTCCACGCATTCGGGGGCGAACCGCTCCCCCTTGTGTTTCAAGATGGCGCTCACGATACGGTCGACCTGGTCCAGGACATCGGGGCCTTTCGATATCAGCACGGCGACCCGGTCGGCGAGATGCAGGACATGGCTTTCCAGGGGCACGGGCTTGCCGCGGCAGGTCCTGCCTTCCCCCTGTTTCCACGGCAGATGGTGGAATTCCACCATGGATGCCACCCGCGAGAACGGCTTGAAGTCCTTGAGGAGGAGGTAGCCGGCGACGGAGTGCTGCATCGGCTTGCTTTCCTCGAAATCGAGGAGATCCAGGCGGTCGCCGAGGGAAAAGGCGCCGATATCGTGCAAGGCCCCTGCGATGGCGAGCTCCCGCCGCTCCTCGGCGGACAGGGACAGTTCTTCGCCGATCCGCAGCGCCAGGTAGGCGACACGCAGGCTGTGCTCGGCGACGGCGGGGCTCATCATGTCCAGGGTTTTCGCGATGGGATTGACCAGGTCCCAGAGGTTGATACGGATGTCCTTGACGATGTACACGGGGATCCGCCTTTCTTCCCCGAACGGCAAAGCCGGGGCCTTGCGTGCGGTGCGCGGCGCGATGGACGAGCGGATCTTCCATTAAGTATAGCAGGCTTCACATGCAGGGAGGATGGTATAGTTATCGGCGTGAAGGCGCTACTGCTGGAGAACATCCACCCCGAGGCCATCCGGGTCTTCGAGTCCGCGGGGTTCGAGGTGGAGACCGCACCCCACAGCCTCGGGAAGAAAGCGCTCTCCCAGTCGATGGGGGGCGTGGCCGTCCTGGGGATCCGGTCGAAGACCCGCGTCGGTCCGGAGATCCTGCAGCGCGCGCCGGACCTGTGCGCGGTGGGGGCCTTCTGCATCGGCACGGAGCAGATCGACCTGTCCGCTTGCAGCGCCAGGGGCATCGCGGTGTTCAATGCGCCGTACAGCAATACGCGCAGCGTCGTCGAAATGGCATTGGGGGAAATGATCCTGCTCCAGCGGGGGGTTTTCGACGGGAACCGCAGTCTCCATGAGGGGGTCTGGATAAAGACCTCCCGGGGATTCCACGAGATCCGGGGGAAACGGCTCGGGATCATCGGCTACGGGAACATCGGCTCCCAGCTGTCCGTGCTCGCCGAATCCCTCGGCATGGAGGTCTGGTACCACGACCTCGAGGAGAAGCTCTCCCTGGGGAACGCCAGGAAGTGCTCCCTGCGGGATCTCCTGCGCCGTTCGGACATCATCACCGTCCACGTCGACGGGCGGGAATCCAACAGGAACCTCATCGGGGAGAACGAGTTCGCGGAGATGAAGGAGGGGGTCTTCTTCCTCAACCTCAGCAGGGGATTCGTGGTCGACGTCGAGGCCCTTGCACGGCATGTGAGAAACGGCAGGATCAAGGGGGCCGCCGTCGATGTTTACCCCGAGGAGCCGGAGAGCAGCAAGGCGCCGTTTTCCTCCCCGCTTCAGGGGTTGGCCAACGTGGTCCTGACGCCCCACATCGGGGGCTCCACGGAAGAGGCGCAGGAGGGGATCGGGGCCTTCGTCGCCGAGCGGATCACCGGGTACTTCGCGACCGGCAGCACGGCGACGAGCGTCAACTTCCCCGTCTATCAACCCCTGGGAAGGGCGACCCTCCATCGCTTCGCCCACATCCATGAGAACATCCCCGGGATGCTCGCACGGATCAACGATGCGTTTGCGCGCCGCGACGTCAACATCGCCGGACAGCACCTGGAGACCCGTGGGAGCGTCGGCTATGCGATCATCGACGTCGAAGGGCCGTGCAACGCGGGGATCCTGTCCGACCTTCAAGCGATCCCCCATACGATCCGCGTCCGCCTCGTGTACTGAACCGGGATCCGGCGTGGATCCTTCAGGCGGGGATCCCCGGTTTCCCCGCCGATAAGGGAGCGTGCAGGAAGCCGATTGATATCAGGGGATTTTTTGCGATAGTATAAAAAGCGTTCTCCGGCCTTACCCGATGGTTGTTGCGGTTGACAACCCCGTTCCCCCATAGCGCGCACGGCGGCGATCCGGCGAATCATGGTCATCTCGTGCAACTCATGTGGCGCCCGTTTCCGGTTCGACCGATCCCTGATAGGAAGGGCGGGCGGAGCGCGTCTTCGCTGCAGGCGGTGCGGTGGGATTATCGAAGTCCGGAACTCGACGGCCATCGACCGCAAGCAAACGGCTGAACCGCCCCCGGCGGAAAGCCGGCCCGTGCCTCCCGCTCTCACC
>JBLNFH010000230.1:0-6464 GCA_050263475.1 Deltaproteobacteria bacterium | reverse complement strand
CACATCGGGAACCTGAGGACGTACCTCCTCACGGACCTCCTCGTGAGGGCGGCGCGCTTCTGCGGGCTTTCCACGTTCTGCGTCCAGAACATCACCGACATGGGGCACATGCACGAGGAGGCCCTCGACCGCGTGGAGGACAAGGTGATCGCGGCTGCCCGCGCGGCGGGCAAGACCGGGCGCGAGATCGCGGAGTTCTTCACGGAAGCGTTTTTCCGGGACTGCCGGCGGATGAACTTCCTCCCGGCGGATGTCTACCCGCGGGCGTCGGCCCACGTTCCCGAGATGATCGCGATCGCACGGGAGCTGGAACGAAAGGGGGCCGCGTATCGTGAAGGGGATTACGTCTACTTCGACGTGGCCCGGGCGGAAGGATACGGGGGGCTTTCCGGCGCGCAGCTGGGCGGGGGGGAGACCGCATCGCGGACGGACGCCTCCATCCACCGGTACAAGAGGCGCCCGGAGGATTTTACCCTGTGGCTGCCCGCCGAACCGGGGCGCGAGTTCAGCTGGGAAAGCCCCTGGGGGCGGGGGTGGCCCGGCTGGCACGTGGAGTGCGCGGCGATGGCGATCAAGTACCTGGGCCCCGAGTTCGACATCCACGCCGGCGGCATCGACCTGCGGTTCCCCCACCACGAGAATTCCCGGGCGATGGCGATGACCGCCACGGGGGGCCGGTTCGCCTCCCTCTGGCTGCATGCGGCGCACCTGCTCGTGGAAGGACACAAGATGTCCAAGTCGCTGAACAACGAATATACGCTTGCCGACCTCGAATCCCGCGGCGTCACCCCGATGGAATTTCGATACTATTGCATGACGCTTCATTACCGCACCCCGATGAACTTCACCTGGGAAGGGCAGGCGGCGGCGTCCCGGGCGCTTTCCCGGCTGAAGGAGACGATCGAGCGGCCCGCCGCGGGGGAGGGGGCGGCCCCGGAAGCGGCCGAACGGTTCCGCCGCCGGTTCCGCGACGCCGTGGAGGACGACCTCAACCTACCCCGGGCGATCGGGGTGGCCCACGATGCGGCTCGCGCGGGTCTTCCCGCAGGAGCGTTGCGGGAGCTCGCATCGGAGTGGGACGCGGTGCTGGGGCTGGGGCTCCTTGCCGGCGCCGTGGAGGAACCGCCAGTCCCGCCGGAGGTGGCGGACCTTGCCGCGCGCCGCGAGGCCGCGCGCCGGGCGAAGGATTTCGCGGGAGCCGACGCCCTCCGCGCGAAGATCCGGGAGGCCGGCTTCGAGGTCATCGACTCCCGGGATGGCCCCGCCCGGCTGAGGAAACGGTGAAGGAGGAACGGATGATCCCGGTGAAAACGGTGGAAGACCTGATGGAGGTGGCGCACGGCTACCAGCGGTCGATGGCGCTGTTCGTGGCGCTCAAGCTCGATGTCTTTACGGCGCTGGGGGGCGGCGCCGCGGACGCGCGGTCCCTGGCGACCCGGCTTTCCGCAGACCCCCGCCGCCTCGCGATCCTCCTGAACGCGATGGCCGCGATGGGGCTGCTCGCAAAGACGGGAGGAAAATACCGGAACCTCCCGATCGCGCGGGATTTCCTGTCCGCCGGATCCCGCTCGAAGCGGTCCATCCTGCTGCATCACCTGGACTGCTGGGAAGGGTGGTCGGGGCTGGAGAGGAAGGTCCGCGGCGGCCGAAAGGCGCGTCCGGACCGTGGAGGCTACCAGGAAAATTTCATCCGGGGCATGGAGGACAACGCCCGGGAGCGTGCGGTGATCGTCGCGGGACGGATCCCGCTTCGCGCCGGGGAGCACGTGCTCGACCTCGGGGGCGGTCCCGGCACCTACGCGGTGGAGTGGGCGAAGCGCTATCCGGGCGCGGAGGTCACGGTGTTCGACACGCGGGAAACCCTCCGCGTCACGCGCAAGATCCTTCGGGAGAAAGGGACCACCCGCACGATCCGCCTCCTGGAAGGGGACTTCACGAAAGACGACCTTGGCGGACCCTACGACTTCATCTGGATCTCCCAGATCCTGCACGCCTATTCCGAAAAGGAATGCATCGCCCTGCTTCGGAAGGCGCGGCGTGCGCTGGCCCCCGGAGGCCGCGTTTCCGTGCAGGAATTTCTTCTCGAGGAGAGCGGCGACGCCCCGCCCGGCCCCGCGTTCTTTTCGGTCCACATGGCGGCGGTGACGGAGGGCGGAAGAGCCTACACCGCGGGGGAGGTCGCCGCCATGGTCAAGGCGGCCGGGTTCCGCAAGGTCCTGCTGGACCGCCCCGACTCCCGGGGTGTGGGAATCGTGTCGGGACGGGGCTAAAAACGCATAGATTCGAATTTTTGATTGTGGTATCGTTACACGGGTAAATGCCGTGAACGCATCCAAATGTGATCGTCCCGATCACCGATGAAAAAGAAGATTGTAATCGGATTAACGATCTATACGGTCGTCCTCCTCCTCGCCGGCATTTATATCATCTATACCATTCACGCTTCCACGGCAGACCTGAACCGGCTGATCCGGCTCCATGAAGTCGAGATCTTGCGGGAGAACTACCTGATCCAGATCAAGAGAGTGCAGTCGGACCTGACTCTCATGGAATCGAGTCATCCGAGAAGCGTCGGAACCGTCATCAACAACGTGACGGATATGGGGAAGCTCATCGACTCCTGTTTCGGCTGCCATCACTCCGCGCAGGGGACGGAGCAGCTCGCGAACCTGAAGATGCAGACGGACCGGTACAAGAATGCCCTGTCGGGAATCCTGGCAACCCGGTCGGTCGTCAGCAGGCGCGTCGCCGAGGAGGATGCCTTCCGGATCGGCGAGACCCTGATCGACCAGACGCGGGACATGATCGCCCTCACTTCCTCCCGGCTTTCGGAAAAGACGCAAAAGGCGATGGGCGATATCGGGCGCACCCAGTATCTCCTGTACGGGATCGTGGGGCTGGGCCCCCTGCTGTCGGCGTTGATGGGGTATATTTTCATCTCGGGCATGACCCGTCCCCTCGATGCCCTTCTCGCTTCCACCCGGAAGCTGAAGGCCGGGGACCTGGATCACCGGGTCCGGGACCTTCAGGACGAATTCGGCGAGCTGGCGGTCTCCTTCAACGAAATGGCGGTATCGCTCAAGGACCAGATGCGGAAAATGCAGCACACCGAGCAGATGGTGGTCGTCGGCGAGCTGGCGGCGGGCCTGGCGCATGAGATCAAAAACCCGCTCGCGGGCATCAAGGTGGCCATGCAGGTCCTGGTCGAGGAGGACGGAATCTCGGAGGAGGACCGCCATGTTGTCAGGCGGGTTTCCCAGGAGGTCGTGCGCCTCGAATCCCTGATGAAAAACTTCCTGAACTTCGCCAAGCCGGCGAAGCCGCAGCTTGCGGAGCTGAACGTCAACAGCATGATCAACACCATCCTTGCCTTCTACGTGAAGAGCCGGCCGATTTCCGAGGAGTTTCCGAACGCGATCTGCATCACGAAGGAGCTGCATCCGCTTCCGAATACCATGGCCGATCCGATGCAGCTGCAGCAGGTTTTTCTGAACCTGGTCCTGAACGCCGTCGACGCCATGCCGAACGGGGGAGTGCTGCACGTCCGGACGGTTTACGACACGGGGCCCGCCCACATTTCCATCGAGATCTCGGACACGGGCAAGGGGATCAGCCCGGAACATTCCGAAAAGATCTTCCAGCCGTTCTTCACCACCAAGCCCAAGGGAACCGGTCTCGGGCTGGCGATTTCCAAGCAGCTGATCGAGCAGCACGGAGGCTCCATCACGGCCGCCGGGAATCCTTCCGGCGGAACGATTTTCGGGATTCAACTCCCTCTGAAAACTCCCCCGGGTGAGATGACGACATGAAAACCAGAGGCCGGATCTTCCTCCTGGACGACGACGACCTGATCGTTTCCATGGTCGCGAGAGCGTTGAAGGGCGACGGGTACGAGGTGCAAGCGGAAACGGACCCCGATGGAGCCATCGACAAGATCCGGTTGTTCGCCCCCGACGTGGCGCTGCTGGACATCAAGCTGCCCGGCAAGAGCGGGCTGGACATCCTGAAGGAAATGACGGACCGCGGGATCGAGGCCCAGGTGGTGATGCTGACGTCGGACGACAGCGCCGAGAGCGCGGTGAAGGCGATGAAGATGGGGGCGGTGGATTATCTGACCAAGCCCTTCGACATGGACGAAGTCAAGATCGTCATCGCCTCGATCGTCGAAAAGGGGAACCTGAAGCACGAGGTCGAATACCTCCGGAAGGTCAGCTCCGACCTGACCTGCCGGGAGATCATCGGCAATTCGGCGGCGCTCGCCGGAATCAAGGAGAAGGCCGGGAAACTGGCGCAGGCCGGCGTGCCCACCGTGCTGATCACCGGGGAAAACGGGACCGGCAAGGAACTCTTCGCACGATACATCCACCACCTGATGCATAACGGCAACGCGGGCGATTACGCGCCGTTCATCGGCATCAACTGCTGCGCGCTGCCGGAGCCCCTGATCGAGAGCGAGCTCTTCGGCCACGATAAGGGGTCCTTTACGGACGCCAAGTCCGAGAAGAAGGGAGTCTTCGAACTGGCCTCGGGCGGGGGCATCCTTCTGGACGAGATCGGGGAAATGAAGTGGGACCTCCAGGCCAAGCTCCTGAGGGTGCTGGAAGAACGGAAGGTCCGGCGCGTGGGGGGGAGGCACGATCTCCCCATCGACGCAACGGTGTTCGCCACCACCAACCGGAATCTCGAGGATGCGGTGAAAAACGGGGCATTCCGGATCGACCTCTATTACCGGCTGAACGCCTTTTCCCTCCACATCCCCCCTCTCCGGGAGCGGAGGGAGGATCTGCTTCTCCTTGCGGATCATTTCCTGACGCTGTTTTCCGCGAAATACTGCGGCACCTGCATGGCCCGCTTTTCCCCCGAGGCGCAGAAGCTCCTGCTCTCCTATCACTGGCCGGGAAACGTAAGGGAGTTGAGGAACGTCATCGAAAGGATCGTCGTATTGGAGAGCGGCAATACGGTCCTCCCGGAGCACCTTCCGAAAGAGATCCTGTTCCAGGAAAAGGGAGGAAGCACGTCCTCACCCGGTTCGGGAATCACCCTCCCCGAGGAGGGACTTTCCCTGGACGAGGTGGAGAAAACCCTCATCCTTCAGGCGCTCGCGAAGTCCGGAGGGAACAAGACGCAGGCGGCAAAACTCCTCGGGATCACCTACGACTCCCTGCGGTATCAGATAAAGAAGTTCGAGCTGGAGGAGGTCAGGTAAGAAATTTCAGGCCGGCGGTCACCCCGTCCCCGGAGGGGAGGACCCATACCACCTCGCAGACGGCTTTCTTCGGGACCAGGCGAAGGACGGAATCGTAGCCGGCGGGAAGATGGATGCGGAGGCCTTGCCCGGCCCTCAGGGGATATTCCGTTCGAAGCTTGAGCCCCCCGGAATCGATGTCGATCACCCTGCCGCTCAGGTTGTGGAGGTCGTACAGGGATTCTTCCGGCAAGGGCTCCAGGATGGATATTTGCACCGGGACCCGGCAGATATGCCTCGGGTGTTTCCTTCTCTGCGGATACCCTCCTGCGGCGCTCCTCAAGATCCCGTGGATATCGGAGAGGTCGAAAGGCTTTTCCAGTAATTGCAGAGAATTCCCGCCAATCGCGCGCAGACGGTTGCCTTCACCGGACTTTCCGCTCATGATCACGATTTTCGCGTCCCGCGCGGTCCGTCCGATGATGCGGAGGAGCTCGATCCCGTTCGAATCCGGCAGATCGATGTCGAAGAACACCAGGTCATAAGGTTGCCGGTTGAGCTCCGAGAGGGCCTCCGCGCAGGTATCGACGGCACGGGTGGAATGGCCCAGCGCCGCGAATTCCTTCTCCAGCGCCCAGCAGATCAGCCTGTCGTCATCGGCGACAAGGATCTTTTTCGGGACCATATTGCGGCACCCTGTCATAGCGCGCGACCATCGGAGCGCCGGCTCCCATTTTCACGGAGGGGACATGGTGATCGACGCACACCCGGCATTGGCAGCATTTGTGGGCGGTGTAATGGCGAATCCCGACCACGGTGTCTTTTGCCCGGTCGAATTTCGTGTAGATCCTGTCGAAAAGGTCGGTCTCGCCGGATTCAAAAAACCGTAGAACCGCGTAGCTGCACACGTCGGCGATCTGCACCATGCTGGTCGAACGAATATCGACGAGGAGGGGAGTTTCCACGATTTTATCGAATTTCGTCCAGGGGGGGCCTTTCCGGTGGGAATTCCGCATGACGTTGGTGACTTTCTCGGAATTCTCCGCCTGGTTGGCCTGCACGATCAATCCATAGAGCGGCGATCCCAGGTAATTACCCCGGTTGACCAGGAATGCCTGGAATCTGCTGATGACATGATGAAAGGCGAATTCATACATTCGGTGCGAGGTCAAGGGACAGGCGGATAGCGCGTTCTTGTCATAGGCCTCTGCGAATAATCTCGCTTCGGTCCAGGTGTTGATCTCGTCGCAGACACTTTTCAGGAAACCCCGGCGCTCCT
>JBLNFH010000229.1:0-4226 GCA_050263475.1 Deltaproteobacteria bacterium | reverse complement strand
AGGAGAAGTTCTTCGACAGTGGCCGGGGGCGGGAAGCGCTGTTCCTGCACTGGATGGACATGGTGAAGTAACCCCCCCGCTGAGCGGTCCCGCGAACCGGCAGGGCGGCCGGGGAGAAACTTGACCCGGGCCCCCGCCCGTCTTCTGGTAGAATTTATCCATGCTTCAAGTCACGGAAATCTTCGCGAGCATCCAGGGGGAGACCTCCCACATCGGCCTGCCGTTCACCTTCGTGCGGCTGACCGGCTGCAACCTGCGGTGCCGCTACTGCGACACGACCTATGCGTACGAGGGCGGAGAGCCGTTCTCCATCCAGGAAATCGTCTCACGGGTGGAGGTTTTCGGTATCCCGCGGCTCACCGTCACCGGGGGGGAGCCGCTCCTGCAGCCGGAGGCCTTCGACCTGGTCACGACCTTCCTGGACCGGGAGTTCATCGTGCTCGTGGAGACCAACGGCACGATCCCCCTCCAGGAGCTTGACCCCCGGGCCGTCAAGGTCATGGACGTCAAATGCCCCGGCTCGGGGGAGGAACGGAAGACGGTCTGGGAGAATTTCTCGGTTCTTACCTCCCGGGACGAGGTGAAATTCGTGGTCGCTTCCGAGGACGATTATCGATACGCAAAGGAAATCATGGGGAAATACTGCATGAAATCCCCCTTCTCGGTCCTGCTTTCGCCGGCCGCCGGGTTTCTCGCCCCCGAGAAGCTCGCCGGCTGGATGGTGGGCGACGGCCTCTCCGCGCGTTTCCAGCTGCAGCTCCACAAGATCGTCTGGGGCCCGGACTCGAGGGGCGTATGACCGTGCCGCCGAAACCGAAAGGAGTGGTGCTGGTGAGCGGCGGGATGGACAGCCTCGTACTGGCGGCCTTCGCCACCCGGGAGAGCGAGGTCGCCCTCCTGCATGTCAATTACGGCCAGCCCACCGAGCGGAAGGAGCTTGCCTGCTTCCACGCGATCGCCGCTTACCTGAAGGTCAAGGAGCGGCTGGCGGTCGACATCGGGTACCTGAAGGCGATCGGGGGGAGCGCGTTGACCGACCCCCGAATCGCGATCCCCGAAGCCGACCTGGACCGCGGCATCGTTCCCGCGACCTACGTCCCCTTCCGCAACGCGCACTTCCTGTGCATCGCGGTGTCCTGGGCAGAGGTGATCGGGGCGAGGAACGTCTACATCGGGGCGGTGACCGCGGACTCCTCCGGCTACCCGGACTGCCGGCCCGAATTCTATGACGCGATGAACGAGGCGGTCCGCCGGGGAACGAAGGAGGGCAGCGGCATCGCCGTGCGCGCCCCCTTCGTCCGCCTGAAGAAGAAGGACCTCGTCCTCATGGGGAAATCGCTGGGCGTACCGTTCGAGCATTCCTGGTCCTGCTACCGGGACGAGGAGAAGGCGTGCGGCCGCTGCGACTCGTGCGCCTTGAGGCTGCGGGCCTTCGCGGAGGCGGGGGTCTCCGACCCGATCGAATATTCGGTCCGCCCCGCTTCCTGAGCCGGCGGGAAACCCCCTTGGACGACAGGACCGACATCAAGCAGCTCGCCCGCCGCATCTCGCAGGCGGCGTTTCTCCTCCTGTTTTTCGTCCTCCTGATCAAAACCGATTACGACGGAACGAACGAGCTTCGCTACCCGGTCAAGATCTTCCTCGACGCCGACCTCCTGGTCTTCCTGTCGTCCCTGGTCTCGGCCTGGAAGCTTCCCACCGCGCTGTTCCTCGCCCTGCTGTTTCTCCCCGTGACGCTGCTGTTCGGTCGCGCGTTCTGCGGCTGGGTCTGCCCGTTCGGGACGCTCCACCACGCCGTGAGCTTCGCCGGCAGGAAACTCGTCGCCGAGCGGGGGGTCAAGACCAGGGGGGCCCGGTGGAAGTTCGCCGTCCTCCTGTTCTTCCTCGGGGCGGCGCTGCTGGGCAGCCAGCTCACCGGCCTGCTCGACCCGATCTCGTTCCTCATCCGGTCGCTCTCGCTGTCGGTCCTGCCCGCCGTGAACCACCTGCTGCGGGGGTTTCTCGACTGGGGGTTCCGCCTGCCCTGGCGGCCGGTCTCGGACGTCTTCGACGGCGCCTATACGTTCCTTCGGGCCCACTTCCTGTCGTTTTTCCCGGCGCGGTTCGATCAGGCGTTTCTCTTCTTCGTCCTGTTTTTCCTGCTCCTTGCGCTCGACCGGTACCGGACGCGCTTTTTCTGCCGGTTCGTCTGCCCGTTCGGCGGGCTCCTCGGGCTCCTGTCCCGCGCGGGGCTTCTGCGGCTCACGAGAAACGATACATGCACCCGCTGCATGCGATGCCGCGGGGTCTGCGCCGGCGGGGCCAACCCGCACACGGAGAAGAACTGGTCCCCCTCGGAGTGCGTGACCTGCTTCAACTGTTCGGCGGCCTGCCCGGAAGGCGCTCTGGAATGGACCTTTTCGATCGCGCGCAAGACCGGCGACCGGCTCGACCTGCAGCGCAGGGCGGCCCTCGCCGCCATCGCCGGGGGGGCGCTGACGGCGGCGGTGCTCAAGACCTCCCCCGCCGTTGCCCGGCCCGCGCCGGAGCTCGTCCGTCCTCCCGGCTCGCGGCCGGAGGGGGACTTCCTGTCCCGCTGCGTCCGGTGCGGCGAGTGCATGAAGGTCTGCGTCACGGGGGGGCTGCAGCCCGCGCTGTTCTCGGCCGGCCTCGAGGGGATCTGGACGCCGCGGCTCGTGTCCCGGATCGGCTACTGCGAATTCAACTGCACGCTGTGCGGGCAGGTGTGCCCGACCTCGGCCATCCGGAAGCTGCCCCTCGGGGAAAAGCAAAAAACCGTCATCGGGCTTGCATTTGTCGACCCGTCGCGTTGCATTCCTTTCGCACAGGGGACCCCCTGCGTCGTCTGCGAGGAGCACTGCCCCACCCCCAGGAAGGCGATCGCCTTTGCCGAACGGCCCGGGAAAGGGGGGCGCCCGGTGAACGTCCCCCAGGTCCTCCCGGAGCTGTGCATCGGGTGCGGCATCTGCGAAAACAAGTGCCCCGTTTCGGACCTGGCGGGAATCCGGGTGACCTGCGTCGGCGAATCGCGCAACCCGAACAACCGGCTCCGGCTTCCGGCCGGGCCGTATTCCTCTCTCGATTCCTGATTTTCCCTTTGACAATTCCTCTTTTGGCCGATAGGATTCATTCGCAAAACATCCGGGGGAAATTCGAATTATTGAATCTTTTCCCCGTTTCATCCGTTCTAAGTAGCAGGAGACGACAACGTGGCGTACTTTTACGAAAATAAACGGGGGCTGCCCTCCAGCTGGGAGGACGTAGGCGGCTTCAACGTCCAGCTGCTGATGGAGATCCGCAATGCGGTGCTGGACGTCGAGTCGGGGACGGGCCCGCCCCCCACGGTGAACGGCCTGGCGGCGGATTGGATCAAGCGGCTGCCGATGTTCGATTTTCCGGACGACGAGATCGGCTAGGCCGGCAACCCGAGAACCTTCAGGTAGACCTTCCGGATCCCTTCGGTTTCCTTCCTGTATCGATCCATGACCTCGGGGTCGAAGCCGCCCGGATCGAACTGTTCGATGGAAGCGTCGTGGGAAAGGCGCAACCGGACCTCCAGGGCGCGCAGGAACCGGTACCCCCTGTCCAGCGTCTGGAAATCCTCGACGGAGATCTTGCCCGCCCGCATCAGCTCGTAGAGGGCCTTCAGCGTCGATCGGGAGCGCACGGCCGGGATCTGCGGCCCGTGCAGCAGCTGCAGGTACTGGGCGGCGAACTCCACGTCGACCACCCCGCCCCGGCCGACCTTGAGGTTGAGAAGGCGGGTATGTTCCCGGCCCAGCTCCACTTCCATCCGCATCCGGAGGCGGTGGATCTCCTCCGCCGCGCCCTCGGGCAGCGGCCGGTCGTAGATGAACCGGGCGATCATCCCCTCCACCTTCTTCCCGAACTCCCGGTCCCCCGCCACGAAACGGCATTTGAGCAGCGCCTGGCGCTCCCATAACTGGGCGGAATGCTCATGGTACGTCTCGAACGCCGCCAGGGAGGAGACGAGCGGCCCGGCGTTGCCGGAGGGACGCAGCCGGGTATCGAGCTTGTAGACGTACCCCTCCCGGGTCGCCATCGTGAGAAGGGTGATCAGCCGCTGGGCCACCTTCGCGAAATATTCATGGTTGGTCACTTTCCGGAAATCCGCGGGGTCCGCATCCGGCGCGGGCACGGTTTCCCCCGCCTCGGAGTAGAGGAAGATGATGTCCAGGTCGCTGTGGTAGGACAGCTCCTCCGAC
>JBLNFH010000228.1:0-5326 GCA_050263475.1 Deltaproteobacteria bacterium | reverse complement strand
ATGGGAGCCTCCAGCGGATCGGTGATCCTCATCGACAAGGAATCGGGGGTCCTTCGCATCGAGGCGGAGCGGGGGCTGGGGGAGGGCGTCAAGGAGGCGATGCGGCTTCCGGTCGGCCAGGGAATCACCGGCTGGGTGGCCAAGGAGGGGAAGCCGGTCCTTGCCTCCGACGTCCGGCGGGATCCCCGGTATATCGAGGCGAATCCGAAGGTGCGGTCCGAGATGGCGGTCCCGATCAAGTGGAGGGACGAAGTGGTGGGGGTGCTGAACCTGGACCAGTACGAGCCGGAAGCCTTCGAGGAGGAGGACCTGGAGCTGCTGGGCGCCTTCGGCAACGCCGCCGCGGTGGCCCTGAAAAACGCCCACGTCCTGGGGGAGGAAGGGGAGAAGGACGCTTGACCCCCACCGTCCTGATCGCGCGCCCCCTGTGGCCCGTCCTGCGCCGGATCGCGCCGTTCCTGGCCGCCGAGGGATACCGCGTGGAGGAGGCCGCTTCCTGGTCCCGTCTCGTGGAGTCGCAGCTGTCCTGTTCGGAGCTCGCGGGCGTTCTCCTGGGGGAACACGGGGCGGTCGGCGAGGAGATCGTTCTCCTGCGCCGCTTCCGGCAGCGGGAGGGCGCGGCGGGAGTCCCCGCGATCCTGATCGGCGGGATGAACGCGATGCTGCGCGCCTCGAAATTCCGGGCCGCGGGCGCGGACCTGGTGGTCCCGGCCGACATCTCCCCGGAACTCCTGATGGAGAGGGCGGCGCCCCTGCTGCATTACGGCGCTCTCTACCAGTCCCTTTTCGGGTCCAATCTCGCCCTCCGCGAGCGGGCCATGCTCGACGACCTGACGGGGTTGCCCGACCGGCGGCAGTTTTCCCTGGAGGTCGCCCGCCACATCGAGATGGCCCGGCGCATCGGGCGGCCCCTGTCCTGCATCATTATGGACATCGACGATTTCAAGAAGGTCAACGAGCGGTACGGGCACCCGGCGGGGGACCGGGTGATCCTCCAGATCGGGACCGTGATTTCCCGGGCGAAACGGACGTACGACTCGGTGGCCCGTCTCGGCGGCGACGAGTTCGGATGGCTGCTGGTGGATGCGGACCGGCAGCAGGCGATCCAGGCGGCGGACCGGGTCCACGGCCTGGTGGGGGAGAGCGTCTTCGAGGCGGAGGCCGAACCGATCCGGGTGACCGCCACGTTCGGCGTTTCCTCGGTGTCGCCGGGGATGGAACTGTCGGTGGACTACCTTGTGGGCAACGCCGACCGGGCGCTATACTGGGGCAAGGAAAGCGGGAAAAACATGGTTCGGTTCTACCCGGCGAAAAAGGCGAAAATCGATGCAGCGGCCGATTCTTACATATCCTGACCCCTTCCTCCAGAAAAAAGCGGCCCCCGTTTCCCTGGTGAACGACCGGATCCGGGAGCTCGTCCGGGACATGTTCGAGACGATGCGCGCCGCCTCCGGAGTCGGGCTTGCCGCGCCGCAGATCGGCGTCGGCAAACGCGTGATCGTCGTGGACGTCTCCCCCGTGGAAAAGGAGATCGCCCCGCTGGCGCTCGTCAATCCCCGGATCGTCGAGACCAGGGGGCTGGTGGTGGGGGTCGAAGGGTGCCTGAGCATCCCGGGTGTGGAAGGGGAAGTTCCCCGGGGCGAGATGGTCCTGGTCAAGGCGCTGGACGACCAGGGCCAGCCGGTGCAGCTTACGGCCCGCGGCCTGCTGGCGCGCGCCCTGCAGCACGAGATCGATCATCTCGACGGGATCCTGTTCATCGACCGGATTTCCGCCGCGGCCGCTCCCGCGAGGTAGTGGCCCCCCATCGATAAATCCGTGGCCCCCTTCCGGGTGGTCTTCATGGGGACGCCGGCGTTCTCCGTCCCGTCCCTGTCCGCGGTCGCGAAATCCGAGACCGTAACGCTCGTGGTGACCAATCCCGATCGTCCGTCCGGGCGCGGGCAGGCGTTGTCGATGCCCCCCGTGAAGGGGGAAGCGCAGCGGTTGGGAGTGCCGGTCTTCCAGCCGGAGAAGGCGAAGCATCCCGACTCCGTGGCGCGGATCGCCGCCGAGAAGCCCGACCTGATCGTTGTGGTGGCCTACGGCCAGATCCTCCCGAAGTCGATCCTGGACATCCCCTCGCGCGGCTGCTGGAACGTGCACGCCTCCCTCCTGCCGAAGTACCGGGGGGCCGCCCCCATCAACTGGGCCGTGGCGCGGGGAGAGCGGGTGACCGGGGTGACCATCATGAAGATGGACGTGGGGATGGACACCGGGCCGATGCTCCTGGCCCGGGAAATGCCGATTTCCGGCGACGACACGGCCGGCACCCTGTTCGACAGGCTTTCTCTCCTCGGGGCGGAGACGCTGTCCGAGGCGCTGGGCCGGCTCCGCGAGGGGACGATTTCGGAGACGCCGCAGGACGATCGCCTGGCGTCCTACGCCCCGATGTTGAAGAAGGAGCACGGGCGGATCGACTGGTCCCGGCCCGCCGAAGAAGTGCGGAACCTGGTGCGCGGGATGACGCCGTGGCCCACCGCCTTCACCTCCCACTCGGGAAAGTCGCTCAAGATCCTCTCCGCGACGCTGTGCGAGGGGCGGGGGGAGCCGGGGGAGATCCTGGAGGTCGGCCGTGACGGGATCGTGGTCGCCTGCGGCGAGGGCGCGCTCTCGCTCGGAAGAGTCCAGCCGGAAGGCGGCAGGGAGATGTCCTCCAGGGACTACGCCCAGGGGCGACGCGTGAAGAAGGGAGAGCGGCTATCCCGGTAAGGGAGGCTGCGCTGGCGATCCTCTCCCGCGTGGACCGGGGCCGGGCGTACGCCGACATTCTTCTCGAACGGGCGATGCGCGAGGGCGGTTTCGCCGATCCCCGCGACCGCGCGCTGCTGATCGAGCTGGTGATGGGGACGCTGCGGCGGCGCGGCACCGTCGACCACGCCTTGTCTCCCCGCCTGTCCCGTCCGCTGGAAAAGACCGACGCCCTGGTGCGCAACGCGCTGCGCCTGGGCGCCTACCAGCTGCTCTACACGCGCATCCCCGATCGCGTGGCGATTTTCGAGACCGTCGCAGCGGTGAAAGCCGTTCGCGGGGAGGGGCCCGCGGGGCTGGTCAACGCGGTCCTGCGCGGGATCCTCCGGGCGGGGAAGACGCCGCCGCCCCCCGGGGACGCCCTGCTGCGAATGTCGGTCGATCTCTCGGCGCCCCCGCCCCTCTTGGAGGCTCTCCTGCGGTCCCTCGGCGAGAAGGAGGCGGTTTCCTTCCTCGAAACTACCCTGGAAAAACCGCCCTTCGACGTGCGCGCCAACACGCTTTCGGTTTCCCGCGTCGCGTTGATCGAACGGCTTGCGGTGGCGGGGATGGATCCGTCCCCCTGCCGGTACGCGAGGGACGGGATTCTCATCGGAAAGCCCGGAGGGGTCCACGCCGATCCCGGTTTCCGTTCGGGGGAATACCTCGTGATGGACGAGGGGGCGCAGCTGATCGCCCCGCTGCTCTCCCCGCGGGAGGGGGAGGAGGTGCTCGACGCCTGCGCGTCTCCCGGGGGAAAGACCACGCACCTTGCCGCGCTCTCCGGGGGGAAAGCCCGGATCCTGGCCGCGGACGTCTCCAGGGGACGCGAACGGATCCTCCGGGAAACGGTGGCGCGCCTTCGTGCGGGCGGCATCGCGACCGCGGTGCACGATTTTTCCGCGGGGCCGCTGCCGGGCGCGGCGGGGCGGTTCGGCAAGATCCTCGTGGATGCCCCGTGCACCGGCATGGGCGTCATCGGGCGCAATCCCGACGCGAAGTGGAGGTTCGACCCGGCGAACCCGGGGCGGATGGCGGCGCTGCAGCGCGCCATCCTGCGGAACGCCTGGGACTCGCTGGCCCCCGGGGGGCTGCTCGTCTACGCCACCTGCTCCCCGTTCCGGGAGGAGAACGAGGAGGTGGCCGGGGTGTTCCGCCGGGAGGCCGGCGCCGTTACCGCGGGGAAAGAGTCCGTGAAGGACTGGCCGGGGCCCGCGGACGCCTGGACCCCGGAGGGCTTCCTGCGCCTTTCCCCCCATCGGCACGGCACCGACTACTTCTTCGCCGCCCTCCTGCGGAAGAAATGACCGCCGTTCCGGAAGGCGCCTGCCTCCGGGGGGTTCGTGCTCACTCTCGCCTTCGGCTCCCCTGCATCGGCAGTACGTGCTCCCCGGTCCCCTTCTCGCTCTTCGTTCTCCCTGGGCGATTCGCCAAGCCGGTCTGTTGCCAGGAATGTGGGGGCTCCATCGGTTCCGCCTCGGCGACCCGCTGCGCCGCACCCCCCATCGGCTGCGCCTTTCGTTGAGGGCGCATATCGGCGGTTCGCATTCCTTGCTTGCGCCGGATGACGCAGCAAGCGGCTCGGCCGGCGGAGCCGCCGCAGGAGGGGGGCGGAGTGAGGTAAAGCGCAGCCGTGTGGGTCCATCGAACGGCGAGCCACGAGCGGAGTCCCCCCTCCGAGGCGGTGCAGCCGATTGAGACAATCATTCTATGGCATTCCGCGAGGAAGCAGGCGCACTCAAGGGAAAGTAGTGCTCCTCCGAGGGCGCTCGTCCCGAGGTCGGGGCGCACCGGCGCGCCGCGCCGTGGTAGAATCGACCGCAACCGACCGGGAAACGAGGTGCGTCATGGATTATTACATCGCGCCGTCGCTCCTCTCCGCCGACTTCGGCAGGCTCGCCGAGGAGGTTCGCGCGGTGGAGGATGCGGGCGCCGATCTGCTCCACGTCGACGTCATGGACGGACGGTTCGTGCCCAATCTGACGATCGGCCCCCCGGTGGTGGCCGCGATCAAGCGGTGCGCCACGGTGCCGCTCGACGTCCACCTGATGATCGTCGAGCCGGAGAGGTACCTTGAGGCGTTCGCGGAGGCCGGCGCCGACGTCCTCACGGTGCACGCGGAAGCCACCCCTCACCTGCAGCGCGCTGTGGCCCGCATCCGCGAGCTCGGGAGGAAATCCGGAATCGCCCTCAACCCCTCCACGTCCCTGTCGGCGGTCGAGTGGGTCCTCTCCGACGTCGACATGGTGCTCCTCATGACGGTGAACCCCGGGTTCGGCGGGCAGGCGTACCTCCCGGCGATGACGTGCAAGGTCGAGCTGTTGCGGTCGCAGCTGACACGGAGCGCGCTTCCGGTCGACATCCAGGTGGACGGAGGGATCAAGGCCGACAACGTCGCGGAAGTCGTCCGGGCGGGCGCCAACGTGATCGTTTCCGGATCGGGGATTTTCGGAACGAAGGACTACGCCAAAACGATTGCACGGATGAAGGAGAATATCCGGAAGGCGGCATCCGCGACGGCGTAAGGGGCGGGGGGAACCCCCCTGCCGGTGGAGGA
>JBLNFH010000227.1:0-5281 GCA_050263475.1 Deltaproteobacteria bacterium | reverse complement strand
GACGGAAAAAATCGGCCGGCCAGAGGGAACGGGACCTGCGCCTGGCCCATATCCACCGGCTGCGGAAAGGGACGCCCGAATCCCTGGAAACGAGCGCGGCCCACCTGGATATCCTGTCTGCGGGCAAGGGGATCGCCTCCCGCTGCGCGGCGATCGCCTACGGCGTCCTGGAGATGGAGAAATAGTCGGAACGCCCTTTCCGCGTTGATTCAAGCCGGTCTCCTTGATATCCTGAACCATCTCATATCATCCCGCCCGTGCGGGAACCTATATGCGTACCGAGGGGAGAACCGTTACGATGGCGGACGAACCGTTTGTCCTGATCGAGAAAAGGATCAACGACCTGGTGGGGATGGTCTCCACGCTCAAGAAGGAAAATGCGGCGGTCGCGGCGCAGCTGGAGCAGAAAAGCGGAGAGGCCAAGGACCTGGCGCGAAAGGTCGCGGAGCTGACCCAGGAGCGGAACGAGATCCGGACCCGGGTGGAAAAGATGCTCTCGCGCCTCGAGAACATTGAGTTATAACCCCGGGGTTGTATAATGAGGTTGTAGCAGGGGATGAGCAGGAAGTACGATGTGAACATCGCAGGGTACGCGCTGACCGTGAAGACCGAGCGGTCGGCGGAGCACATGCAGCTCTTGAGCGACCTTCTGAACGAGAAGGTGCGGGAGGTGCAGAAAACCGGCGGGACGGCGAATTACCTGAACGTCGTCATGCTGGCGGCAATGAAGCTGGCCGACGAGGTGCTGGAGCTTCGGAAAGAGCGCGACAGCGGGAAGAAGGAGCTCGAGCGGAAAAGCCGGGACCTGCTGGATGCGTTGGACAGCGTTCTGAAATAGCGAGGGGACGGCAGTGCGATCCGGCCCCTGCCGTGTGCGTGATTGGCGGGTGAGTTAGAGCCAACACAAGAAGAACGGGATCCCTTCCTGCCGGCGGTGAGCATGCCCCGAAGGGGGAAGCCTGAAACCGGCAATCCAGGGAGCCCACCTGGTGAAAGCCAGGTTCAACTCTACCGTCGACACGGCACAGAGCAGGGGCCTTATCCGGCATGCTTCCGCGGTAAGGCCGCGTTTACATAGATTCGGGTGGCAGGAAAAGGGTTTTTTGAAGACGTTCGTCCACGAATAAGGTTCGGTGGTTTTACCATAGAGGAGTGTGACTAGCGGGGCGAGGTACCTCGTTTCGCCCCCTCGCCTTATTCGCGGTTCCTGCCTTTCCCCGGTATCCCAGCTATCGGTAGGTCGTTCATGCTTGTCGCAGAGCGGAAGGCCCAGCTGCGCCGGACCGAACGCAACCGGATGAGGTCGTGCGCGCGGAAGGAGGCGCTTGCGGACGCGAGCGTCGCCGCGCAGGAACGTCTCCTTGCCGCTTTTCCCCCCAAGGCGGGGCGCAGGGTGGCGTTGTACGCGGCCGTCGGCGGAGAGGTGGGCACGGAACGGATCCGCACCGCATGCCTGGCCGCGGGTGCGCTCCCCTTCTACCCCCGGATCATGGAAGACGGGAACCTCTCCTTCTACCCGGATGGCGGCGAGAGCGATTGGGAGCGCGGACGATATGGCCTTCTGGAGCCGAAGGTTCCACCGGGCGTCGCGGGGCTTCGGGGGGGATTCGACCTGGTGGTCGTTCCGGGAGTGGCGTTCGACTCCCGGGGGAGACGCCTGGGAAAAGGGTTGGGGTGTTACGACCGGTTCCTGCACGGGCTGGCCGGTACCGCCGTAACGGTGGGATTGGCGTATTCCCGGCAGCTGGTGCCGGAAGTTCCTGTGGACTCCTGGGACGTGCCGGTGGACGCGGTGGTGACCGAGACGGAGGTCCTCCGCGTTTCCCGGAAACGCCGGAAGGAACAGACAAAATAGATGCGGTACCGAGGAGGATTCTTTTGGATATCCATGTGATCGTCACGGGCGTGCTGGTCGTACTCGCGGCGGCGCTGGGAATCGTGGTGGTGGTTCTTCTCACGAAGAAACGAACCGCGGAGGACCAGGCGCGCGCGAGCGAGTCGAAGGGCGAGGAGCTGATCCAGAAGGCGAAAAAGGAAGCCGAGAATATCCTCAAGGAGGCGACCCTCCAGGCCAAGGATTACCAGCTGCAGGTCAAGCTCGACTTCGAGCGGGAGACGCGCGACCGGAAAAACGAGATCAGCCTGCTCGAGAAGCGGCTTCTCCAGAAGGAGGATCTCCTGGACCGGAAGACCGACGCCCTGGAGTCCCGGTCGCTGGAATTCGGCCGCAAGGAGAAGGAGCTGGCCGAGCTGTCGAAAACGCTCGACAGCCATCAGGCCGAGCTCCGCGACGCCCTCCAGAAGGCGCGGGAGAACCTGGAGCGGATCGCGGGCGTGACGGCCGAGCAGGCAAAGAACGAGCTCGTGGAGATGGTGGCCGACGAGGCGCGGATGGAGGGGGGAAAGAAGATCCGCGCGATGGACGAGGAGTTCAAGGAGGAGGCGTCCCTGAAGGCCCGGAAAATGATCGCCCTGGCCGTCCAGCGGTATGCGGCGGACTACGTCGCCGAGCACGTGGTGACGGCGGTCCCGCTCCCCTCGGAGGAGATGAAGGGCCGCATCATCGGCCGCGAGGGACGCAATATCCGCGCCTTCGAGGCCGCCACGGGGATCGACATCATCATCGACGACACGCCCGAAGCGGTCATTCTTTCCGGCTTCAACCCCGTGCGCCGGGAGGTGGCCCGCATCGCCCTTACCCGTCTGGTCCAGGACGGGCGCATCCATCCGGCGAGGATCGAAGAGACGGTGGAGAAGGTGGCCAAGGAGGTCGACGAGCTGGTTCGCGAAGCGGGGGAGCAGGCCCTCTTCGATCTCGGGCTGCACGGCATCCACCCGGAGCTGATCAAGCTGATCGGCAGGCTGAAATACCGCACCTCGTACGGGCAGAACATCTACACGCACTCGCTGGAGGTCGCGTTCCTGTGCGGCATGATCGCCTCCGAGCTCGGCCTGTCCGCCAAGGTCGCGAAGCGCGCGGGCCTGCTGCACGACATCGGGAAAGCGGTCGATCACGAGATCGAGGGGCCGCACGCACTGATCGGGGCGGACCTCGCGAAGAAGTACGGGGAAGCGAGCCGGGTCGTGCATGCCATCGCGGCGCACCACGAGGACGAGTCGCCCCACGACATCCTGCCGATTCTCGTGCAGGCGGCGGACGCCCTCTCCGGCGCGCGCCCCGGCGCGCGGCGGGAGATGCTGGCGAACTACCTGAAGCGGCTGGAGGACCTCGAGAAGATCGCGAAATCGTTCGCCGGCGTCGAGAAGTCCCACGCCATCCAGGCGGGGCGCGAGATCCGCATCATCGTCGAGAACCAGAAGATCAGCGACGACTCCGCCACGGTCCTTGCCCGGGACATCGCCAAGAAGATCGAGACGGAGCTGTCCTACCCGGGCCAGATCCGTGTTACCGTGATCCGCGAAACCAGGGCAGTGGAATACGCGAAGTAGCGTTCCCGGACCGCCCCCTGTATCTTTTTCCCTGAAGGCGCGAAACGCCGGAGGGTTTCGGCGGAGCCGCCGCAGGAGGGGGCGCAGTGAGGTAAAGCGCAGCCGCATCGGTAATTCGTGCGGCGAGCCACGAACGGAATCCCCCTCCGAGGCGGCGCAGCCGAAGGGGGTCCGACGCCGCGCATTCGCGGAAAAGGATTGAGGGGCGGTACGGTAATGTGGATCCTGTTCTTCGGCGACGTCGTCGGCAAGCCCGGCCGGAAGGCCGTCCGGGAGTTTCTCTCCCGGCTGAACGGCCGCCGGGACGTCGACCTCGTCGTCGCGAACGGGGAAAACGTCGCGGGCGGGGTCGGGGTGACGGAGTCCACCGTGCGCGAGCTCTTCGACGCCGGGGTGGACGTCCTGACGGGCGGCAACCATGTCTGGGACAAGCGGGAGGGTCTGTCCCTGCTGCAGGGAGACGGCCGCATCCTGCGGCCCGTCAACTACCCGCCGGGAACCGACGGCCGGGGATGGGGGGTCTTCCGGGGTCGCAGCGGGGCCCCGTACGCCGTGGTGTCGCTGATCGGGAGGGTCTTCCTGGGACAGTTCGACTGCCCCTTCCGTTGGATGGACGCCTCCCTTCCGGATATCCGCCGGCAGGCGGCGGCGATCCTCGTGGATTTCCACGCCGAGGCGACCTCCGAGAAGCGTGCGATGGCGTTCCACCTCGACGGGCGCGTGGCGGCGATCGCGGGGACGCATACCCACGTGCAGACCTCCGACGCGCAGCTTCTTCCCGCGGGGACGGGATACATCACGGACGCGGGGATGTGCGGGGCCTCGGGCTCGGTGATCGGCATGGACGCCGGGATGGTGCTCCGGCGGTTCCTCCTCCAGGTCCCCGTGCGGTTCGAGGTGGGCGCGGGAGAGCCGGAGGCGGCAGGGGTGTTTTTCGATATCGACCCGGAGACGGGACGCTGCGCGGCCGTGGAGCCGTTTGCGATGACCGAAAGCCGGATGAGGAGCGCGGACGAATGGAAGAGATTCTCAAGCCGCTGAAGCGCGGCGCGGTGGACGTCATCACGGAGGAAGAGCTGCGGCGGAAGCTCGAGCGCTCCGCGAAGGAGGGCAAGCCGCTGCGGATCAAGGCGGGGTTCGATCCCACGGCGCCCGACCTGCACCTGGGGCATACCGTCCTCATCCAGAAGCTCAAGCATTTCCAGGACGCGGGCCACCAGGTGATCTTCCTGATCGGCGACTTCACGGGGATGATCGGCGACCCTACGGGCAAGGCGGAGACGCGCATGGCCCTCACGCGGGAGGACGTGGAGCGCAACGCCGCCACCTACAAGGAGCAGATCTTCAAGATCCTGGACCCGTCGCGGACCGAGGTGCGGTTCAATTCCGAGTGGCTCTCCGCCCTTTCGATCGGGGAGATGGTCCGGATCGCCGCGCAGATGACGGTCGCGCGGATGCTCGAGCGGGATGACTTCCGCCGGCGGTACGAGGGGGAGCGCCCGATTTCCATCCACGAGTTTCTCTACCCCCTGTTCCAGGGGTACGATTCGGTGGCGCTCCGGGCGGACGTGGAGCTCGGGGGTACCGACCAGAAGTTCAACCTCCTCGTGGGCCGCGACCTGCAGCGGGAGTACGGGCAGGAGCCGCAGGTGGTGCTGACGACCCCGCTGCTCGTGGGTCTGGACGGCGTGAACAAGATGAGCAAGAGCCTGGGCAACTACGTCGGGATCACCGAGCCGGCGGAGACGATCTTCGGGAAGATGATGTCGGTCTCCGACGAGCTGATGCTCAAGTACTACGAGCTCCTTTCCGACATCAGCCTGGACGGGCT
>JBLNFH010000226.1:0-5840 GCA_050263475.1 Deltaproteobacteria bacterium | reverse complement strand
CCAGAAGATTTTCAAGGAGAGCTGCTTCGGCGAGGGCGATTCCCTGCCCGTCGGCCCGGGCAGACAGCGCCTGGGCCGCATCGGGGGAAATGAAGCCTAACTTTCGGAACGTCTCCAGAAGTTCCGTCTGGGATCCACCCACGTCGTACCGCCTTCCCGGTGTTGATTTCAACTTTATAAAAAAGGGGGGGGAAAGTAAAATGTTTAGTATTTCGACAACCAGGCAGAATACCGGGGGAAACCAGTGAGAGTCACCAGATTGCAGGCGGCAGTCCCGCTGCTCGCGTTGTGCCTCGCGGCAGGAGGCTGCATGGTCACGAGTTCCAAGTACGAGATGAAGACGAAGGAAGCCGATGCCCTCCGGGATGCCATCGCCGGGGTGAACAAGGAAAAAACCGTTCTCGAGGCAAGGAACGAAGCGCTCCAGAAGCAGCTTGTCGACCTGCAGCAGGCGGAGGCGGCTCTCTCGGCGCGCCTGAAGGCGCAGGAAGCGGAACTCCAGCGGTCCAACGAGGAGCTCGCCTCGGCGCGGAAAAACTACGAGGGCACCCGTATCACGCGGGAGCAGTTCATCTCCGAACTGCTGGAGAAGGAGAAGGCGACCGGGAAGCGGATCCAGGAATTGAACGCCCGGGCGCAAACCTGCGAGGCGGCATTGGAAAATCTCCGCAAGAATGCCTCCTCCGGCAATGCCGAGTCGACGGACCCGGAGAAACACGACGGTGCGCCGGGCGACTATGAGGAGTTGAAGCGGGAACGCGATATCCTTCTTGGGCGGGTGGAGCGCCTGACGGAAGAACACAAGCAGGAGAACCGGCGCCGCGACGATCGTTTCGCGGCGTTGACCGAGAGCATCGGCAAGGTATCCCGCGACGTATCCGTCACGCCCCTGGGCCCCGCGCTGCGCGTGGAGATGCCCGACAAATTGCTGACCGCAAAAGGAAAAAGCCAGCTTACCCCGGGCGGCAAGAAGATCGCGGAGGAGGTGGGAAAGGCGGCGGCGGAGTTTCCGAGGTCCTCGATCCTCCTGTCGATGGGAGGGAAAAAGATCGCGGCGGAGATCCGGTCGGTGATGGCGGCGGCAGGGAAGCTCCCGCCGGCCCGCATCGTCTATAAACCCCGCGGGCAGGAAAAAGGTGCGGAGCTTCTGCTCCTGGTCCCGTAACGCGCGCCGCGCGTTCTGTGCTATTTTGGGTAGGCGCCACAACGCTTCCATGAAGGAGGAGCCGGGATGGACGTCTTCGAGGCGATGAAGGGGCGGCTAAGCGTACGGAAGTTCCGCAAGGAGCCGGTCCCCCGGCAGACGCTTCTCAAGATGGTGGAGTCGGCGTCCTGGGCGCCGTCCGCCGGCAACGCGCAGAACGTGCGGTTCCTCGTCGTCGAGGACAAGGAGCTCCTCGCCAGGATGAAGGGAATCGTCGACGAGATTCTCTCCCGCACCACGGGGAAGAAGATCGCCCCGGACAAGGTCAACAGCCACAACCTGTTTTGCATCGCGCCGGTGGCGGTCTGCGTCATCGGTACGCCGTACGAATCCTCGACCGACCGCGTGCTCCGGGAAAAGGACCCGGACCGGTATCGCACCCGCCGGTTCCAGGTCAACCCGTCCCTGCAGAGCATCTCCGCGGCGGTCACGCAATTCACCCTGGCCGCCTATGCATTGGGTTTCGGAACGTGCTGGATGACGGGGCCGCTGATCGCCAAACCGGAGCTGGAATCCGCCCTGTCCCTTCGCTATCCCGAGGAGCTCCTCGCCATCATCGCGGTGGGCAAGCCGGACTCCCCTCCCGCGAAGCCCCCCCGGAAGCCCGCGGAGGAGATCACGGAGTTTCGGTAGAGGCCGTCTTCTCGATCCGGAGGCGCCGGATCCGGTACCGTTCGGTTTCCGCCACCGTGATCCGGTACCCGTGGGCCAGGAACGTGACCGCCTCCTCGGGAAGGTGCTGCAGGTAATCCATGACGAACCCCCCCGCCGTCTCGTACGTCGCGCCCAGGGGGATGCCGATGCCGTACTCCTCGCGAAGGACCCGGACCGGCGTCGCCGCGGGAACCGAGAGGGCGCCGTCCTTTTCCCATTCCGGCCCCTCCTGGAGATCGGCCCCGCCGGCGAGCCTTCCCACGATCTGTTCGAGCAGGTCGTGGATCGTGATCACGCCGCACAGTTTCCCGTGCTCGTCGATCACTACCGCCATGTGCACCATCGCCCGCTGGAACCGGCGCAGCAGGTCGGACACTTTCATCGAGCCGGGGACATACATCGGCCTTTCGAGGAGATCCTCCCAGCGTCCGTCCGCGGGCAGACGGAAGAGGCCGAAGGAAGAAAGGACCCCGACCACCTCCTCCCCGGAGTGCGAGAGGACCGGGTAGCGGGAATACCCCGACTCCCCGACCGTCGACACCACCTCCACGCGGGGAGTGCCTTCCTTCAGATAGACCACTTCCGACCATGGCGTCATCCCTTCCGCGACGGTGGTCTCCCCGAAGCGCAGGACCCCCTCGATCATCTTCTCCTCGGTGGCGTCGATCGTCCCGTGCTCCGCTCCCTCCTCGATGACGTCCAGGATCCCCTCCTCGGAGCCGATGCGGATGTCCATGAGCGCCTCGGGGGAATACCGGCCGCCGAACAGCAGCCGCCCCAGGCCGTCGAGGAGGCGCGCCGGCAGGGCCGCCGCCCGCAGGGAACCGAGGCAGGCTCCCGTCCACAGGAAGATCCGCCGCGGGTTCTCCATCGCCTCGCCGGTGGAGACATTCTCCAGGTAGAAGAGGAACAGCAGGTAGGCGAACAGCCACGCCGCCGCGACGGCCGGGCCCGCCCATCCCCCCGCCGCCAGCGCGAACGACGCCGCGGATGCCCCCGCGGCAAGCGCCGAAACGGCTTTCAATGTCACCGCGAGCGCCCACAGGGAAAAGGGGTGGCGGACCGAAGGATCACGCAGCGCGGCAAGCAGGCGGCCTGCCCTCGCGTCGCCGTGGGCTTCTTCCTCCGCCAGGCCCTCTTCCCCCAGGATGAGCAGGGAAGACCGTATGGCATTCGCGGCCGCCGCCGCAAGCGACAGCAGGAGCGCCAGCAGAGCGCACAGCCAATGCGTCTCCATTTCTTCACTATATCCGATTCTGTTATAGTGGGAACACCCGCATGGAGATCCGATGAACAGCGTGGCGTTCGTCTATCACAAGGACTACCTGCTCCACACGCCCCCGTTCGATCATCCGGAATCTCCGGACCGTCTCGTCGCCATCGTCGACCATCTCGCCGCAACGGGGATGATGGACAAGTTGGTCGCCATCACGCCGGGGTATGCCGAAGAAGCCGACATTCTGCGCGTGCACGATTCTTCCTACCTGCAGAAGCTGGAGATGGCCTGCCGCCGGGGCGACCTGACGCTGGACGCCGAGGACACCTACCTGAACCGGAATTCCTACACGATCGCCCTCCTCTCCGCGGGCGGCGCGATCGCGGGGGCGGAGGCGGTGGTATCCGGAAAGGTCCGGAGGGCGTTCTGCGCGATCCGCCCCCCCGGTCATCACGCCGACAGGAAGACCGGCATGGGCTTCTGCCTGCTGAACAACGTCGCCGTCGCGGCCCGGTACCTGCAGGCGCGGCACGGCGTCTCCCGCATCTTCATCGTGGACTGGGACGTCCACCATGGGAACGGGACGCAGAGCATTTTCCTGGAGGATCCGTCCGTCTATTTTTTCAGCATCCACGAGCACCCCTCCTTCCTGTACCCGGGCACGGGAAGAAGATGGGAGACCGGAAAAGGGGCCGGGGAAGGGACCACGCTCAACGCCCCGATGGCGCCCGGCTCGGGAGACGACGAGTATCGACTGGCCTTCGAGCAGATGCTGCGCCCGGCCATCGACGCCTTCCGTCCGGAGATCCTTCTCGTCTCCGCCGGTTTCGACGCCCACAAGGACGATCCCCTGGCCGATATCCAGCTCTCGGTGGAAGGGTTCCGCTTCATGAGCCGCTTCGTCGTCGAGATGTCGAACCGCCACTGCGGGGGGAGAGTCGTCTCCCTGCTCGAGGGGGGCTACGAGAACCAATCGCTCACGGCATCGGTGGAAGCGCACCTGCAGGAGTTTCTCGGGGAGTAACGCCGGGAAGAGGAGGAACCCCCATGTTTGTCGTCCGGAGAATGCAGCGAAACGTCGTCACGGTGCAGCCGTCCGCCTCGCTGTTCGAGGCGCGCGACCGGATGCGGCTCCATAACATCCACCAGCTTCCGGTGACAGGCGAAAACGGGACGCTCATCGGCATCCTTTCCAACCGCGACATCCGGGAGGCGACCCTCCCGGTGGCGCTCCTGCGCGGCGCCACGGAAAAGGAGGCCGAGGATCTCCTCCGGCAGACCCCCGTGGAGAAGGTCATGACCCGGAAGGTCGTGACGGCCACCGTCGCCGACACGCTGGAGGACGCCCTGGTCCTCCTGCACGACTTCCGCGTGAACTCGCTCCCGGTGCTGGACGCGCAGGGAAGAGTGGCCGGGATCATCTCGAGGACCGACGTCCTCAAGGCGTTCATCGAGGTCCTCGGGATAGGGGAAATCAGCTCCAGGCTGGAGGTGGTCGTGCCGGACCGTCCCGGGGGGCTGGTGAAGATCGTCTCGATCATCAAGGGGTTCAACGTGAACATCACCAGCATCCTGACCACGGGGCACGCCGTGGAAGGGAAACGGGCGATCTTCTTCCGCGTCGCCACGCTGAACGTCGCCTCGCTGAAGAAAGCGATCCAGGATGTCGGGTACCAGATCCTGGACCCTTCGTCCTTCCGCCTATGAAAGGGATGCTGCTTGCCGAAATCCGGCCGATCACGGCTTCCCCCTTGCGGCTTGCCGAGCTTCCCGCCCCTGCGCCCGGGCCCGGGGAGATCCGGGTCAAGGTCGCCGCCTGCGGGATCTGCCGCACGGATCTGCACGTGATCGAGGGGGATCTTCCTCCCGCGCGGCTTCCGCTGGTTCCCGGCCACCAGGTCGTGGGGATCGTCGACGGGGCGGGGGAGGGGGCGGCGCGCTTCTCCCCCGGGACGCGCGTGGGGATCGCATGGCTGCGCCACACGTGCGGCTCGTGCGCCTTCTGCGCAGCGGGAAAGGAAAACCTGTGCGAGGCGCCGCTGTTCACCGGCTACCACCGGGACGGCGGCTTCGCCGAATACGCGGTCGTGCCGGAGGCGTTCGCCTATCCGATTCCGCCGGCGTTTCGGGATGCCGAGGCCGCACCGCTGTTATGCGCGGGGATCATCGGCTACCGGGCGCTGCGGCGCGCCGAACTCCCGCAGGGAGGACGGCTCGCCATCTACGGGTTCGGATCCTCGGCGCACATCGTCATCCAGTTGGCCCTTCACCGGGGATGCGAGGTGTTCGTCTGCACCCGGGGGGAGCGCCACCGGAAGCTGGCGCTGGATATGGGCGCGTCCTGGGCCGGGGAGGATCCCTCCGGGATGCCCGCGGCCGCGGATTCGGCGATTCTTTTCGCTCCCGCGGGGGAACTGGTGCCCCCGGCGCTGCGTGCGCTGAAAAAAGGCGGGACGCTGTCGCTGGCCGGCATCCACATGAGCGACGTCCCGGCGATGAAGTACGAGGAGTGCCTCTTCCACGAGAAGAACCTCCGGAGCGTGACCGCCAACACGCGCCGGGACGGCGAAGATCTCCTGCGGGAGGCCGCGCGGATCCCGATCCGCCCGAAGGTCACTCTCTTCCCGCTGGAGGAAGCCAACCGCGCCCTCCAGATGCTCAAGGCCGACAAGATCCAGGGCACGGGCGTCCTCGTCGTCGCACCGTAACGCCCGCGCCTTCCGGGACCGGCTGCGCTGCCTCGGAGGGGGTTTGCTGCATGTTGCG
>JBLNFH010000225.1:0-8811 GCA_050263475.1 Deltaproteobacteria bacterium | reverse complement strand
GATGACGATCTGCAGTTTTTCCGGACACCGTCGGAAAATTCGGCGCGATGGGGAAGCCGGCATTCGGGCCGGGTTCGAATCATGATGGGAAGGTATACACGGAACCATTTCTGGTTTTCCGCATATCTATTACAAATAAGGGCAGGGAATGGTAAACAGCGCGCGCCAGACGCTGCGTTGCCGACCGCGTACCTGCCGAAACGAAGGGGGTGTCATTGCCCCCGAATCATATCCGTTAAGGAGGGATTCGCATGAGGGGTATCGGAACCGCGATGAAGTTCCTGGTTTGCATGGTGCTGATCGTTGCCCTGGCGAGCTGCGCCGGCACCCGCACGAAGGAAAGCTCCGGTGAATATGTCGACGATTCGGTCATCACCTCGAAGGTCAAGGCCGCACTGGTGGCCGATCCGGCCACGAAGGCCCGCGAGATCAGCGTGGAGACCTTCAAGGGGGTCGTCCAGTTGAGCGGCTTCGTCTCCACCTCCGCGGAAAAAGAGAAGGCGGGCGAAGTCGCGCGAAACGTGAAAGGCGTGACGGGAGTCAGGAACAACATTGTCGTCAAGTAGGCGGCAGGACCCGGCCCCGGATTCGAAGGCCGGTCGAACGCGGATTGCAATTCGGGATGCGGGCTTAAGGGTGGAGGAGGGTGTCCGCCTGACGGTAGGCATCGACGAGCGTTTGCAGCGAAAGATCGGTGTGCCAGTGCCCGGTGACCCTGGCGATCGCCCAGAGCATGAAAATCGTGCCCAGTCCGGCGACCGGCAGGTACCAGGGGGACCAGGAGGCGCTCCCCTTTTTCGTTACCGTCAGGCAATCCTCCACCGGGCAGGCGGCGACGCACGACATGCAGCCGGTGCACTCCGGCGTCCAGACGGAGGGCTTCTTATGGACGGTGATCTCCACCGGGCAGGCCCGGGTGCACGCCTTGCAGTCCGTGCAGGTGTCGGCGTCCCGGACGACCCGTTGCGGCGATGCCCAGCTGACCAGTCCCAGCAATGCGCCGTACGGGCAGAGGTACCGGCACCAGAAGTTCTTGACGACGACGGAGAGCGCCGCAAGGACGAACAGGACGATCGCCGCGGTCCGCGATATCTCCGTGAAGAAGAGGAGCATCTTGGCGTCGGCGGCATAATTGTAGGTGGAGTTCATGAACTTGTAGATCGCCACCTTGTCCATGCCGAGCACGATCGCCCAGAAGAAAAAGGCCAACAGCAGGTATTTCAGCGATGAGAGCGCCAGGTCCACTCCCCGGTTCACGACGGTAACCCGCTTCCCGCGCTTCCAGAGCGTCTTCTTTCCGGCCCATTCGAGCGCCCGGGAGATCCCCCCGACCGGGCACACCCACGAGCAGAAGACTTTCCGCGCCAGGAAGGAGGACAGGATGGCCGCGATGAGGATGGTGAGCCCCGCCGGGTGGATCTCGTCGTAGTTCCCGGTGAGGAGAAACCGCTTGAGCCCCATCAGGGCGCTCAGCGGGAGGAAGGCCTCCACCGCGGGGGGGCGATGCGCCGTGACGGGCCCGCCGGAGACGGCCTGCCGGTAGAATTCATGAAACTCGATCCCCACCAGCAGGAAAAAAAGGACAAACGCCCCCTGGACCAGCCATCGAACCCTGGGAAGGATTTTATAGGGGTTGCGCCACCGTGCCACGGGCGCCCCCGCAGGCGCGACGGCGGCCGCCGAATTCGGCATTGCAGCGGGCTCGGGCATCGTCGCGGTCCCTTCACGTTGAAGTTGCCGGTCGGCACGGATTCCCGCTCGCCGGACTCCACTCTACTGTAACACCTCTCCTCCGCCATTCCTTGACCTGCCTCAAACAGGAAACGTAAACTGGAGCCGGTATCCGGCGAGCGCGAAGGGAGTTCCGAAGATGACCCTGATCGGGGAGGTGTTCGTCGCGGACGTCCTGGGCAAGGCGGTACTCGACCCGCTGGGCGAGGAGATCGGGAAGGTGCGCGACATCGCGGTCGAAGTGGGATCCCCGTTTCCCAGGGCAGCCGGACTGGTCCTCGAGAAAAAGAAGAGGATGTGGTTCCTGCCCTGGTCGGACCTGAACATCTTCAACCGGCGCATCATCTCCTCCCGGAAGCGGGAATCCGATCTCTCGGAGTTTCCATCCTCCCACGAACTGCTCCTCATCCGGAACGACATCCTCGACAAGCAGATCGTCGACATCAACGGGGCCAAGGTCGTCCGGGTCAACGACGTCAAGCTGACCGAGGAGGGAGGGGCCGCCTGCGTCACGGACGTCGACGTGGGGGTCCGGGGGATCCTCCGGCGCCTGGGAGTGGAGCGGCGCGGAGACGCATTCTTCGAGGCGATCCGCCACCCCCTGCGCCATCAGCTCATCTCCTGGGAGTTCATCCAGCCGCTGGAAACCAAGCTCGACCGGCTGACCTTGTCCGTTTCGCGGGAGGCCCTCTCCAAGATTCACCCGGCGGACATCGCCCAGATCATCAGCGGGATGTCCCCCGACGAGCGAAAGGGGTTTTTCGGGAAACTCGACCTGGAAACCGCGGCGGAAGCGCTCCACGAGCTGGAGCCGGAAGTGCAGGCCGACCTCATCACCGACATGGACAAGGAGCAGGCGGCCGACGTCATCGAGAGGATGCCTCCCGACGAGGCGGCCGACGTCATCGCCGACCTCCCCGCCGACAAGGCGCAGGAAATCCTGGGCCTCATGGAAAAGGAGGAAGCCGAGGACGTCCATGAGTTGCTCGCCCATGAGGAGGACACCGCCGGGGGCCTCATGATCAACGAATACCTGGCCTATCCTCCGGGGATCACCATCGGGGAGGCGATGGAGCGGTTCCGGAAGGACGCGACCGAGCTCGAGGCGTATTACTACATCTACGTCGTCGAGGGGGAGAAGCTTCTAGGAGTCCTGGGATTGCGCGATCTCCTCCTGGAGGACCCGGGCAGGCCCATCAGCGAGGTCATGCACAAGAAGCTCATCACGGTGCCTGCGGACGCCGGCCAGGAGACGGTGGCGGAGCTGATCTCGAAGTACAACCTTCTTGCCCTCCCGGTGGTGGACGAGGAGAGCTGCCTGCTGGGAGTCGTCACCGTCGACGACGTGGTCGACCTGCTCCTGCCCCCCGCTTCGAGGAAGAAACGCCGGAAGATGTGAAGGGTTCCGCTACGGCCCCGGCAGCGAGGACAGGCCCGGGAAGATCGTCACGACGACCAGGAAGGCGGTCAGGACGATCATGACGACGGTGGTCGTCCATGCGATCCCGTTGAACGCCTTCGAATTCACGTAGTCTCCCATCAACTCCCTGTCGTTGATCAGCTTCAGCATGAAGATGAGGACGAACGGCAGAAGGATGCCGTTGGCCACCTGGGAAAGGTACATGACGAGGATCAACGGGGCCCCGGGGTACAGGACCAGGATCGCGCCGGCGACGATCAGTCCCGTGTACAGCCAGAAGAAATGCGGCGCGGTCCGGAAATCCCTGTCGATGCCGGACTCCCAGCCCATTCCCTCGCAGACGGAATAGGCGGTCGCAAGCGGCAGGATGGACGCTGCGAACAGCGAGGCGTTGGCAAGACCGACGGCGAACAGGATCGAGGCGTATTTCCCGGCAAGCGGCGACAGGGCGAGGGCCGCATCCTTAGCGTCGCCGATCCGGACTCCGGCGGTGAAGAGCGTCGCCCCGCAGGCGACGATGATGGACAGGGCCACGATGTCGGTCACGAAGCATCCCACCACGACGTCCGCGCGGCAATACCGGTACTCTTCCACCTGGACGTTCTTTTCCACGACCGCCGACTGCAGGTAGAACTGCATCCACGGCGCGATCGTCGTTCCCACCATCCCGATGAGCATCATCAGGTAGGCTCCGTCCACCCGGAGATGGGGGGTGACCAACTCCTTGGCGACCGTGCCCCAGGGGGGATGTCCCATCCATGCCGAAACCGCGTAGGTGAAATAGATCGTGGCAGCGACGAGGAAGATCTTCTCCACGATCCGGTACGTTCCCTTGACCACCAGGAACCAGACGGCGATGGCGCCGATCGGCACGGACAGGTACCGGCTGACGCCGAAAATTTCCAGGGCGGCCGCCCACCCGGCGAACTCGGCCACCGTGTTGCCGAGGTTCGCGATCAGGAGGGCGAAGAGGAGGAAAAACGTCGGCCGGACGCCGAACTTCTCCCGGATCAGGTCCGCCAGGGTCTTTCCGGTCACCACCCCCATCCGCGCCACCATCTCCTGGACGACGATGAGCGCGACCGTGATGGGGATCAGCGTCCATACGAGGGAATAGCCGAAATGCGCGCCCGCGATCGAATAGGTGGCGATTCCGCCGGCATCGTTGTCTACGGATGCGGTGATGATCCCCGGGCCCAGGATCGCCAGGAAGGTGAGGAAGGCTTTTTTATCGGGGCGCCGGAGACGCAACGGGATTCCCCTTCTCCACGAGGATAATTGTTCAAAATTACCATATCCGTCGCGGGGTTGGCCAAGCAAAAGGGATCTTCTCGCGCGGGTATCGGGCAGGAGGGTCGAATCGGGTGGGAGAGGGAAGGGATATAATGAAATCGTGGACGTGGAGGACCAAGCGGCAAACGGGTTCTCGGGGAAGGAGGCGTCCCATGGAACTGGCCCTGACCGAAAAGGAAGCCCTGCTGCTGAAGGAAATTCTCGACGCGGACCTCTCCAAGCTCCTGATGGAGATCGCCAACACGGACATCCGGAGCATGCGCCGGGGGCTCAAGGAGAGGGAAGAGGCCCTGCGGGCGATTGCCGCGAAGCTTCCGGTCGCCAAGGCTGCGTAAAGCTCGGCAACCGGCCGCGCCCGTGATCCCGGGCATTTCCGTCAATGGGAATGCCCGGGGAGACCGCCATGGGCGTGAGACGAGGTCTTGTGCATTTCGGTCCCCGACGCTTCCACGGGATCGACGTGGATGGTTGCATCCGACAGGTAGGTCAGACGGTGCATCAGGCGGTGACGCGCTTCCGACGCGATGGAATGCCCCTCCGCCACCGGCATGTCGCCTGCCACCGCCAGGTTGACATCCGCGTAGATGCGGTGTCCCGACCAGCGGACCCGCACTTCGGTCACCTCTTCAACCCCCGGCGTGGCGGATGCCTCTGCGCGGATTTCCTCGACCACCTCCGGCTCTACCCCGTCCAGGAGACGCAGGAACACCTCCTTCCCGGCATCCCACACGGTTTTCAGGAGGAAGGCGCAGATCAGCAGTCCGGCGGCGGGGTCCGCCGCCGGGAATCCCGCTGCCACCCCCGCAGCGCCGAGAAGCACCCCCAGGCTGGCCAGCCCGTCGGCTCGCGCGTGGTACCCGTCGGCCACAAGGGCGGCGCTGCCGAGCCTGTTTCCGGCGCGGATACGGTATAGGGCCACCGCCTCGTTCCCCACGAATCCGATCGCGGATGCGGCCGCCACCGCCCAAAGGCCGGTGACCGGTACGGGCGCCGCGAACCTCCGGGCCGATTCAACCGCCGCGGCGATGGCACTGAAAAAAATGACCGCAACGACGATGACGCCCGCCAGGTCCTCGACGCGGCCGAAACCGTACGTGAACCGGTTGTCGGGCTTCCTGCGGGCAACCCGAAAGGCAATCCACAGCGGGATCGCGGTGGCGGCGTCCCCCGCGTTGTGGATCGTGTCCGCCAGCAGGGCGACGCTGCCGGTGACCCCCGCGACGACCGCCTGGAATATCGCCGTCGCGCACAGCCCGGCGAACGACCAGAGGACGGCGCGGGACGCCTGCCGGGTTGCGGCCAGGACCGGGTCGCCCGCGGAAAGCAGATGGGCATGGGCATGCTGCCGCATCATCCTTAGATTCCAGCCGGGGGCGCTTCAGTTCGTCGAGCGGAATCCCTGTCCGGCCAATCGGAGGGCGAGCTCCTCACCGTGGGCGCGGTCGCGGGTCTCGAGGAGAAGGACCACGGAGGAGTACCCCGGCGGGCAGTCGGCCGGCAACCGGTCGTGCTCGATGCTCACCACGTTGGATCGTTCGCGGGCGACCGCGGCCAGGAGCGTCGCCAGCGACCCGGGGCGGTCCGTCACCAGGAACCGCAGCCGGACGAGCCTACCCGAGCGGAACAGGCCCCTTTCGGTGATCTGGGCGAGGAAATTGACGTCGATGTTTCCCCCGGAGAGCACCATCACGGCCGGAAACTTCTTCGGGGGGCGCTTGTAAAGAAGGGCCGCCAGCGCAGCCGCGCCCGCCCCTTCCAGGGTGGTCTTCATCTCCTCCAATGCGTAAAGGATCGCCGCCGCGATCTCCTCGTCGTCCACGGTGACGACGTCGTCCGCATATCGGGCGGCCGCCTCGAAGGTGCGGTCGCTCATGCGGGACACCGCGATGCCGTCCGCGATCGTCCGCACGTGCGGACAGTCCACGGGTCTTCCGGCCGACAGGGAGGGTGACAGGGAGGAGGCTCCCTCCGCCTGGACGGCCACCATCTCCACTCCGGGGTGCTTCTCCTTCACGGCGGCCCCGATCCCCGCGAACAGCCCTCCTCCTCCCACCGGGACGTAGATCGTCCCCGGAATGCCCGCCATGTCGAGAATCTCCAGCCCGAGCGTCCCCTGCCCGGCGATCACCAGCGGGTCGTCGAAGGGGTGGACGACGGCGAAACCGGTCTCCTGTGCCAGGGCGAGTGCGTGCCGCGAGGCCTCCTCGAACGTTTCCCCGTGGAGGATGATGCGGGTGCTTTCCCCGCCCTCACGCTGGGCGGCCGCCGACTTGGAGACCGGGGCCCATACGGGCATCACCAGGGTGGCGGGGATGCCGGCGGCCCGGGAGGCCCGGGCGACGCCGCGGGCGTGGTTCCCGGCGCTGACCGCGATCACCCCCCGCACCGCGAGGGGATCCAGGGAGAGGACCTTGCTTGCCGCCCCGCGGATCTTGAACGAACCGGATACCTGGAGGTTTTCGAGCTTGGAGAGGACCTTCCCGCCGAACGTTTCCGACAGGGGATCCTCCTCGACCAGTGGAGTCGGATACGCGAGCCGGTAGACCCGCTCCTTCGCCGCCAGCACGTCTTTCCGCCCGAAATCCATCGCTCCCTCCCCTTGGACTGTTCTCCCGCGAGCAGCTGTTCCAGTTTATCCGCCCCCGACGGTTGGGGCTACAACCTTTGGGCGCTGCCTGGTTTCCGGTGCGGGCGTACGATTATTGGAAAAAAACCTTGACAGGCATTGCGCACGATTGGTATATGTGAGCAACCATTTCAATGAAGAGGGATCGGACCATGGGAAATCGGGCGGGGAAAAACGGCGGCGCAGCGGTGAGGATGGCGGAATTCATCGACGCCGATGGCGTACGCGCTGCCAGAACCGCCATGCCGGGAGACCGGATGGTAAGGGCCCTTGCGGAAACGTTCGGCGCCTTGAGCGATCCCACGCGCGTCCGGATCCTCTCCGCGCTCGGAGAGCAGGAGCTGTGCGTTTTCGACCTGGCCCGGCTTCTGGGCCTCACCGGCTCGGCGGTTTCGCACCAGTTAAGGCTGCTTCGGGGACAGCGGCTCGTGAAGTACCGCAAGGAAGGGAAGATCGCTTATTATTCACTGGACGATGACCACATTCGCAACCTGATGAGGGAATGCATCAAGCATGTGACCGTGGGGTAATTTTTTTTCTCGTATTTTCAAATAACTGCTCAGTCGTCCACAGAAAGCCAAAGGGAGCCATGCATGTCGGGAAAGAGAAGCGCCTGTCTGATCGCGGCAATCAGCATCTTCGCTTCGATTTCGGCGCGAGGGGAGGATGTCCGAAAGATCCGCGACAATTCCTTCCTGGTGGAGGAGGCCTACAACCAGGAAAAAGGAGTCGTTCAGCATATCCAGACGTTCCAGTACATGGAGGGCGGATCCTGGGCCTACGGTTTCACCCAGGAGTGGCCGGTCCCGAAGGAAACCCACCAGCTTTCCTATTCGATCCCCGTTCTCCATGTGCACGATGACGGGACGGATACAGGGATCGGGGATGTCGCGCTGAATTACCGCTACCAGGCGATCCTGAAGGATCCGGTTGCATTCGCCCCCCGCCTTTCCCTGATCCTTCCTACCGGGAACCACGAGAAAGGACGGGGAAACGGTGCGGTGGGATACCAAGCCAACCTGCCGCTGAGCGTTGAGCTTTCCGAAAAATGGGTGACCCACTGGAACCTGGGGGCGACCTTCGTCCCCGATTCAAAAGGGCCGAACGATGGCAAGGCGGATACCGTCGGCTTCAACTGCGGTGCCGGCATCGTCTACCTGCTCTCGGAGAATTTCAACGTCCTGCTCGAAGCCGCGGGGACGTCGAGCGAGTCCGTCGAGGGGTTCGGCCAGACAAGCCGGGTGCATGCATTCTTCATCAATCCGGGGGTGCGGTTCGCGATGAGCTTCCCATCGGGTCTGCAGATCGTCCCGGGGATTTCGGTGCCGATCGGAGTGGGTCCTTCCGGCGGCGAATACGGCGCGTTCCTGTATCTTTCGCTGGAGCATCCGCTCTTTTAAGTGGGCATGGGGACCTATGCGATGAATTCGTCCGGCACGGGTAGAATATAAAGATGGACGCATTGCTGAAGGGAATAACGGAAGAAGAGCCGCTCCTGGTCGTGGGGCTCGTGGACACGGCGGCGGTCGAGAAGGCGAAGTCCGTGCACGATACCTATCCCACGGCTTCCGCCGCTCTCGGAAGGATCATGAGCGGGGCCCTCCTGCTCTCCTCCCTGCTGAAAGCCGGGCAGAAAGTGATGGTGCAGGTTGCAGGAGACGGTCCCCTCCACGGAGGTCTCGCCGAGGCGGACTCGTCAGGGCATGTCCGGGGATACGTCAAGAGGCCCCACGTGCACATG
>JBLNFH010000224.1:0-2503 GCA_050263475.1 Deltaproteobacteria bacterium | reverse complement strand
CCCGCGCGCAGAACCGGCTGGACCCGCTGTCCCACGAGGGCCCCGGGGATTTCGACGGTGAAGCCTTCCTGCACCTGGCGCCGGTGGAACTCCTCGATGCGCGAGGCGGCCAGGAAAAGGGAGTCCTTCAGGGATTTTTGAACCCGTTTCCACGCGGCGTCGATCTCCCTGCGGGAGACGGCGAATCCCCTCTTCCCCGGATCGAACCCGTCGAACCGCCGCGTGTATTCCGCAAGCGCGGCGTCCCCCTCCGTCCGCACGCGGGAGAGCACCTCCGCCACCACCGCGGAGACCTTCGCCGAATCGATGCGGCCGCGGTCTCGTGTCTCGTCCAGGGTCTTGCGGAACGCCGATGTCCCGGATTTCACCCAGCGCACGTCGGGATCCTCCTATTCCTTCACCCGGGAGATGCGCGCCCCCAGGAGAGAAAGCTTGTTTTCCAGCGCCTCGTAGCCGCGGTCGAGATGGTAGATGCGCAGCACCTCAGTGGTTCCGTTTGCGGCCAGCCCGGCCAGCACCAGGGAAGCCGAGGCCCGCAGGTCGGTCGCCATCAGCGGCGCCCCGGAGAGCGACTGCACGCCCTTGATCGCCGCGGCGCTGCCGGAAACGTCGATCCTCGCCCCCATCCGGCGCAGCTCGGCCACATGCATGAAGCGATTTTCGAAAATGGTCTCGCGGACGATGCTGAAACCGTCCCCCAGGCACAGGTACGCCATGAACTGGGCCTGGACGTCCGTGGGAAATCCCGGGTACGGGGAGGTTTCCAGGTGCAGGGACCGGATCGGGCTTGCCCGGCGGACCCGGACGCTTCCGGGTTCGGCGGACACCTCCGCCCCGCTCTCGTCGAGCTTCGTGAGGACGGCGTCCATCGCGAGGGGGTCGGCTCCCTCGACGGTCACGTCGCCCCCGGTGATCGCCCCGGCCAGCAGCAGCGTCGACGCCTCGATCCGGTCGGGCATCACCTCGTGCCGGGTCCCGCGCAGCGAGCCTGTCCCCCGCACCGCGATCTCGTCGGTCCCTTCCCCCTCGATGTCCGCGCCCATCGCCCGCAGCGCCCTTGCGAGGTCGCACACCTCGGGCTCGCGGGCCGCGTTCTTCAGCACCGTCGTGCCCCGCGCCAGGGTGGCCGCCATCATGAGGTTCTCGGTCCCCGTGACGGTTTTCATGTCGAAGTAGATCGTGGCGCCCGAGAGCCGCCCGGCGTCGACCTCGACATACCCTTCCACGAGGGCCGTCTTGGCCCCCATGAGCTCCAGGCCTTTCAAGTGCTGGTCGATGGGCCTCGCGCCGATCGCGCACCCGCCGGGGAGGGAGATTCTCGCCCTGCCGTGCCGGGCGACCAGGGGTCCCAGGACGAGCACCGAGGCGCGCATCGTCTTGACCAGTTCGTAGGGCGCCTCGGCCTTTCCGACCGTCCGAGGATCGATCCGCACCGTCTCCCGGCCGTCCCCTCCCGCGTCGATCCGCTCGACCAAGGCTCCCATGTGGCCGAGCACCTTCCCGAACGTGGCGATGTCCCGAAGCCGGGGGGCGCCGGCGATCTCCATGGGGCCGTCCGCCAGGAGCGAAGCCGCCATGAGCGGCAGGGCGGCGTTCTTCGCACCCGATGCCCGGACGGTTCCCGAGAGCGGGCAGCCCCCCTGGATGACGAAGATGTCCATTGCGTTCCCCTTGCCGGATGGAGTCCGGGATCAGCCCTTCTTCCAGTGCGCCACGCGGTCGCGGCCTGCCAGGTCCCGGTACGTCCCGACGAATTTGAGGGACCCGGAGAAAAGCCGCCGAACGGCTTCCCCCTGGGATTCCCCGATCTCGCACCAGAGTTCACCGCGGGGGGCCAGGCAGTCCCCCGCTTCGGCGGCGATGCGCCGCAGGACCGCCAGCCCGTCCGTCCCGGCCAGCAGCGCCCCGGGAGGCTCGAAGTCGCGAACCTCCGGCGGAAGGAAGTTCCACTCCCCTTCGGAGACATACGGGGGGTTTGAAACCACTACATCAAAACGGTCCCCGCATTTCAAGGCGGAAGTTGCGTCCGCGCACAGGAAGAAGACCCGTCCGCCAACCCCGTGCCGGCGGGCGTTCTCGCGGGCAACGCGGAGCGCGCCGGCGGAGACGTCCGCCGCGACGACGGTCGCCCCCGGGAGCTCGGCCGCCAGCGTAACGGCGATCGCCCCGCATCCGGCCCCCACGTCCAGGATGCGGCCTTTTCCCCGGCCTTCCCGCATCCACGCGCCGATCACCCGCTCGACCAGCCCTTCGGTCTCGGGGCGGGGGATCAGCGTGTCCCGCGTGAGGAGAAACTCCCGCCCGTAGAAATCCCACGCGCCCAGGATGTACTGGACCGGCTCGCCGGCGGCGCGCCGCCCGATCCACGAACGCAGGGCGGAATCGAGGTCGCCGACCTCCCGGTCCCTTTCGGCGAAGAGGCGGGAGCGCGGAATGCCGGACAGTGCCGAGACGAGGATCTCGGTCTCCGGCCCCCCGGCGATCCCGGCGGCCGCCATCTCCC
>JBLNFH010000223.1:0-5119 GCA_050263475.1 Deltaproteobacteria bacterium | reverse complement strand
AGGCCGGGGTGCCCATCTTCACCTCCCTGGCCAACCTCCGGGAGGCGGCGGGGATCCGCAAGGTGGGGATCGTCGCCCAGACGACCCAGTCCTTCGAGAACCTGATGGAGTTCGTCTCCGTAGCGCTCAAGAAGATCCCGGAGGTACGGGTCTACAACACGATCTGCAACGCGACGGTGCTTCGCCAGAGGGAGTCCACCGCCGTGGCCCGCCAGGCGGACGCGATGATCGTCCTCGGGGGCTACAACAGCGCCAATACCCGGCGGCTGGCGGAAATCTGCAGGGAGCACAACGGCCGGGTCCACCACATCGAGACCGCCCGGGAGCTCTCCCCGGAAGCGCTTGCGGACGTCTCCTGCGTGGGGGTGACGGCGGGCGCCTCGACCCCGGCGTGGATCATCGACGAACTGGTCGAAAGGATCCGGTCGATCTGGCAGGAAGAAAATATTCAGGTTTCCTACTATCAGTGATAGGATAAGTTTTCACGGGAGAATTGCATTTTCGACCGAATCCGGGAATATTATTAATCAGAAAACCCCTTCAGAGGTGGGCATTATGGAAAACAAACTCAACTCGAACGATCCTTCCGGGGGGGGGGAAGAGGAAGCTGCAGGTTCGTCGACCGTGAAGAACGAGGACGATTTCGCCAAGCTTTACGAGGAAAGCATCGAAGTGCCCGAGGAGGGCCAGATCATCCACGGCGTGGTGATCCAGGTCCTCAAAGAGTACGTCGCGGTGGATATCAACCGGAAATCGGAAGGGATGCTGCCCCTGGAAGAACTTCCTCCCGAGGAAATCGCCGCCCTTGAGCCCGGCAGCCGGATCGACATCATGGTGGAGCGGTACGACCCCGAGCAGGGGTTCGTGCTGCTGTCCCGTTCCAAGGTGCTCAAGATCCGCGTCTGGGACGACCTGCAGAAGGCCTTCGACGAGGGGGTCGCGGTCCCGGGGACCATCGTGGCCAAGGTGAAGGGGGGGTTCACGGTGGATATCGGCGTCAAGGCGTTCCTGCCGGGCAGCCAGGTGGACATCCGCCCGGTCCGGGACAACGACGCCGTCGTGGGGCTGCAGGGGAAATTCAAGATCCTCAAGTTTTCCCGCAAGAAGACCAACGTCGTGGTTTCCCGGAGGGCCGCCCTCGAGGAGGAGCGCGAGAGCCAGCGCAAGGGGATCCTCGAGCATATCCAGGAGGGGGACACGGTCGAGGCGAAAGTCAAGAACATCACCGACTACGGCGTGTTCATGGACCTCGGAGGCCTGGATGGGCTGATGCACATCACCGACATGAGTTACGGGAAGGTCGGGCACCCCTCCGATCTCTGCAAGGTCGGCGACGGCCTGAAGGTCAAGGTGATCCGCTTCGACCGCGAGAAGGGGCGCATCTCCCTGGGGCTCAAGCAGATGAAGCCCGACCCGTGGATCGACATCGAGAAACGGTACGCGCCGGGAGGGAAATATCAGGGGCGCACGACCAACATCACCAAGTACGGCGCCTTCATCGAGTTGGAGGAGGGCGTCGAGGGGCTGCTCCACGTTTCCGAGATGTCGTGGAGCAAGAAGATGAAGGACCCGGGCGACATCCTGAAGGTCGGCGACACCGTCGAGGTCGTCGTGCTGCGGGTCGAGAAGGAGCACAAGAAGATATCGCTGGGCCTCAAGCAGCTGCTGGCCAACCCCTGGGACGACCTCCGCGTCAAGCACCCGGAAGGGACCGTGGTCGAAGGGGTGGTGAAGAACATCACCGATTTCGGGGTGTTCGTCGACATCGGGTGCGAGATCGACGGCCTGGTGCACGTCTCCGACATCTCCTGGAGCCAGCGGGTCAAGCATCCCTCCGAGCTGTACAAGCGGGGGGACCGGGTGCAGGCCCGGGTCCTCAAGGTCGACCGGGAGTCCCAGAAGTTCTCTTTGAGCATCAAGCACCTAACGACGGATCCCTGGGCGGGCATCGAGACCCGCTTCAAGAAGGGGGACGCCGTCAGCGGCAAGGTGTCGCGCGTGGCCGATTTCGGCGTCTTCGTGGAGCTGGCCGACGGCGTCGAGGGGCTGGTCCACATTTCGGAGCTGTCCCGGGAAAAGGTCGACAACCCGAACTCCCTGTTCAAGGCGGGGGACGAGATCGGGGCGGTCGTGCTCGCGGTGGACCGTGCGAACAAGAAGATTTCCCTTTCCATCCGCGCGCACCAGGACGATGCGGAGCGCAGGAACATGGAATCGTACATGACCCGGTCTTCCGAGAATTCGGAAAACCTGACGGTCCTCGGGGAAGCGCTCCGGGCGAAATTGAAAATCAACAGCGAGTGACGCAAGGCGCATGAACCTGGAACCTCCCCTGCCGCCGCCGAGGGGCCGCCGCCCTTTCCTGCGCGGCTGCGCCGTCGTGGCGCTCGTCTTCGTGGCCTTTTTCGTTCTGATCGTGCTCCTCTCGCACGTGGACGACTGGTCCCTGCAAACCGGGGAGAAGGTCGCCGTCCTTCCGGTCACCGGGATGATCGCCGATTCCGAGGCCACCATCGAGCA
The DNA here is from genome assembly GCA_050263475.1 of Deltaproteobacteria bacterium. GTDB lineage: Bacteria > Desulfobacterota > Deferrimicrobia > Deferrimicrobiales > Deferrimicrobiaceae > FEB-35. The sequence continues at coordinate 2,599 of JBLNFH010000223.1, read as the reverse complement.
GCTGAAGAAGTTCGCCAAGGACGATTCCATCAAGGCGATCGTCATCCGCATCAACTCCCCGGGCGGGGGCGTGGGCCCTTCCCAGGAGATCTACGAGGAAGTGAAGAAGCTGAAAGGGAAAAAGATCGTCCTGGCGTCGATGGGCGCCCTGGCGGCATCCGGCGGCTATTACATCGCCTGCGGGACCCAGAAGATCTACGCCAACCCGGGGACGATCACCGGCTCCATCGGCGTGATCATGAATTTCGTGAACGTCAAGGAGCTGATCGAGAAGATCGGCCTCAAGGGCATGGTGGTGAAAAGCGGCGCCTTCAAGGACATCGGGTCTCCCGTGCGGGAGATGAAGCCCGAGGAGCGCGAGCTCCTCCAGGGCGTCATCGACAATGTGCATTCGCAGTTCATCGCGGCCGTGGCGGAAGGCAGGAAGATGGACCGCGAAAGCGTGGCGAGGATCGCCGACGGGCGGATCTTTTCCGGCGAGCAGGCCAAGGCCCTGGGGCTGGTGGACGCCCTTGGCAACCTCGAGGACGCCGTGGCCGATGCGGGGAAGCTGGCCAAGATCCCCGGGGAGCCCCGCGTCGTCACTCCCTCGAAGAAGAAGCTGTCCATCCTGGAATTGCTAAAGGAAGAAGCGAAAAGTATAATCGGTGATAAATTGACCGAGCAGCGCCTCCGTATCGACTACCTCGCCCAATAAAATTCCCCGGAGGGAATGACGGCATGACGAAGAGCGATCTTGTGCAGAAACTGTCCGAGCAGGTAACCACCCTGACGAAGAAAGAGTGCGAGGTCATCGTGGACACGGTCTTCCACCACATGAAGGACGCCCTCCAGCACGGGGAGAAGATCGAGATCCGGGGATTCGGCAGTTTCACCGTCCGCGTCCGCCGCGCCAAGGAAGGGCGCAACCCCAAGACCGGGGAAAAGGTGTCGATCCCCGAGAAGCGGATTCCCTTCTTCAAGGTCGGCAAGGAACTCCGGGAGCTGGTCAACGCCTGACGGCGGGATGGAGAGGATGTTCTCTCCCTGGCGGATGGAATATATCCGGCAGGGAGCCTCCGGCGGGAAGGGCCAAGGCTGCATCTTCTGCATCGGGGATGCCGAAAAGGACGACCCTGAGCGCCTGGTGCTGGGGATGTATCCCCGCACGCTGGCGATCTGCAACCGATACCCCTATAACAACGGGCACGTCCTCGTGGCCCCGAAGCGGCACGTGGCCGACCTGTCCCACCTGTCGAGGGAGGAGCTCGCCGAGCTGATGTCCCTGGTGGCCCTGGGCGTGAAGGAGCTCTCCGAGGAATATTCGGCGCAGGGGTTCAACGTCGGGATGAACCTGGGGAAGGCGGCCGGGGCGGGGATCGAGGATCACCTCCACCTTCACCTCGTTCCCCGCTGGCCCGGGGACACCAACTTCATGACCGCGGTGCAGACGACGCGCGTTCTGCCCGAGTCCCTGCAGCAGACCCACGCGAGGCTCTCCCCCAGGTTCGGGTCCCTTCATCCCTAGCGTGCTGGGCCCCGATGCCGGAATGACAACGCAGCTCACCCCCGCCATGCGGCAATACGTGGAGATCAAGTCCCGCTACCGGGACTGCGTCCTGTTCTTCCGGATGGGCGATTTCTACGAGATGTTCTTCGAGGACGCCATCCGCGCCTCCCGTCTGCTGGACATCGCTCTGACCAGCCGGGACAAGGAGGCGAACATCCCGATGTGCGGGATCCCGTACCACGCCCGCAACGCCTATCTGTCCAAGCTCATCCGGCAGGGGTGCAAGGTGGCGATCTGCGAGCAGATCGAGGAGCCGGGCGGGAAGGGGCTGTTCCGCCGCGAGGTCACCGAGGTCGTCACCCCCGGCCTGGTGTTCCAGGACGAGTGCCTCGACGCCCGCGGGAACAATTTTCTGGCGGCGATACGGTTCCTTCCCCCCTTCGCCTACGCCGCGCTCGATGCGACGACGGGCGAGTTCTTCTTCGAGGCGTGCGACACGGAAGAGGCGCTCGCGGACGCCCTGTTCCGCCTGTCCCCGGCGGAGTTCGTCTCGCTTGCGGGGGAGGGCGATCCGCCCACGGACCGTTTCCGGCGGATCCTGGAGGGGAAGCTCCACACGTCCTTGTCCGCCGAAGCGGTGGAGGGGTTTCCTCTTCCGTCCGAGCCGGAGGGGATGCCGGGGCAGGACCACCCTTCGCGGGGCGTGGTCCGCGCCGCCCTGTATTACCTCCACCTGCACCAGCCGGCGGCGCTGGCCGAAATCTCCCGCGTGCAGGAGCGGGAGGGGCGGCGGTACCTGGGGATGGACGAGACCGCGGTCCGGACGCTCGAGATCTTCTCCACCCTGTCGGGGGAGCGCCGCGGGAGCCTGCTGTGGGCGATCGACCGCACGAGGACGCCGATGGGGGCGAGGCTCCTGCGGACGTGGCTCGCGGCCCCGCTGGTCGACCCCGCCCGGATCGGGGAGCGGCACGACACCGTCGCGGAGCTGGTCGAGGCGCCGACCGCACGGCAGGAGCTCTCCCGTCTCCTGTCCGGGATGCCCGACCTCTCGCGGCTTGCCTCCCGGCTCGCCCAGGACCGCTCGGGCCCGCGCGACGTCGCCGCCAT
>JBLNFH010000222.1:0-4816 GCA_050263475.1 Deltaproteobacteria bacterium | reverse complement strand
GAGCGTTCCCGAGAGGTGGCAGGGGTCGTGGTAGCCGATCTCCCCCACCTTCTCCCCTTCCGGCGGGTCCGGCAGACGGGAGACCACCCCCGAATCCAGGATGAAGCCCGCGTAGTCCTCGCAGCGGTTGGACACCCAGACGGCATCCTCGTAAAGGGGGTGCTTCCGGGGAAACAGGGCGAACAGGTTCCGCTTGAACATCAGCAGGCAGGAGCCGCAGGGAAAGACGATCCTTTCCGGCTCCGCGGCCCGCAGCCGCCGGACGTTCCCCTCCGCGCAGCGCACGGCGGAGTCCCGGTCCCCGGACACCATCGCCGGAAGGCCGCAGCAGGCGGCGTCCCGGAAGACCGCGACCGGCCTCCCGGAGGCCTTCATGGAATCGTACGACGCCCTCCCCACCTTCGGGAAGACGTGGTCGAAGACGCATCCCACGAACAGCATGACGTCCCCGGCAACGGCCTCGCCGGCGCCGAGAGAGGCGATGAACCCGGTTTTCGGAAGCTTGGGGACCGTGCGCCCCGACCGGACGAACGCCTCGGGGAAACGGTAATGGAGGCCGCTGCCATCGGGGATTTCACGGCCCAGGAGTTTCTGCGCCGCCGATCCGGCGGCCCGGGCGGCGTTCCTCAGCTTCGGGGACGGCATCACGCGACCGAAGAGAACCTGTTTCCAGGCGGGAAGGCCGACCTCGCGGGCGGCGTCGGCCCTGCCTTTCATGATGATCTCCTCGACCAGGACCTGGTTGGGACAGGACCGCTCGCAGCGGCCGCACAGGAGGCAGTCGGCAAGGGCCTCCTGGACCGCCCCCAGGTCATCGTCACGGCCCTCGAGCGCGGCGTCGACCAGCGCGATCTTCCCGCGCGCCACCGAGATTTCCGCCTTCCGCTCGGGGTACAGGGTGCAGACCGTGCGGCAGGTGCCGCACCGGGCGCAGGACCCCGTCAGGCCGCGCAGCTCCTCGTCCCTCACGTTCCCGCCGCCGTCTCGGAAAGGAAGATCTTTCCGGGATTGAGGACCCCGTTGGGATCGAAGCAGCTCTTCAGCCGCCGCATCACCGAAACGCCCAGGGGGCCGACCTCCATTTCCAGGAAGGGGGCCTTCGAGATCCCGATACCGTGCTCCCCGGAGATCGTGCCGCCGAGCGCCACCGTCTTGCGGAAGACCTCCTCCACCGCTTCATCGGCGCGGCGGCGCTCCTCCGCGTCTTTCCCCGAGATCATGATGTTGACGTGAATATTGCCGTCGCCGGCATGGCCGAAATTGACGATCTTCAGGTTCCTTCGCGTCGCGAGATCGGACAGGAACGCGAACATCTCCGCGAGCCGGCTGCGCGGGACGACGATGTCCTCGTTGATTTTCATGGGATTCACCTTCCGGATGGCGGGGGAGATCGACCGGCGCAGCTCCCAGAGCCGGTCCCGCCCGGAGGCGTCGGCGGCGCGGCTCACCTCCATAGCACCGTACCGGCGGCAGGCCGCCTCGACCCGGTCCGCATCCCTCCCCACCGCCGCCGCCGGCCCGTCCACCTCGACGAGCAGGGCGCAACCGGCCTCCCCGGGGACCGGCAGCGCGGCAAGCTCCCGCACGCAGTCGATCGCGGTGCGGTCGATCAGCTCCATGGCGCAGGGGGTGATCCGCTCCCCCACCATCCCGGCCACCGCCCGGGCGCCCTCCTCGCTGGAGCGGAAATACGCCAGAATCGTGGCGACGGACTCCGGCAGGGGGATCAGTTTCAGCGTCGCTTTCGTGATGATCCCCAGAGTCCCTTCGGACCCGACGAGCATCCGGGTGAGGTCGTAGCCGACGACGCCCTTGACGGTGTAGACCCCGGTGCGCACCAGTTCGCCGGTACCGAGGACCGCTTCGAGCCCCAGGACGTAGTCGCGGGTTACCCCGTACTTGACGGCGCACATCCCCCCGGCGCATTCCGCGAGGTTGCCGCCGATCGTGCAGAACTTCAGGGAGGCGGGGTCGGGGGGGTAAAAGAGGCCCCTTTTCTTTACTTCCTCCTTGAGCGTTTCGGTCACCACCCCCGGCTCGACGACGGCGACCAGGTTCCCGGCGTCGATCGAGAGGATCCGGTCCATCCGCTCGGTGGACAGGACGACGCCGCCGCGGACCGGCAGGGAGCCGCCGGAGAAACCGGACCCCGCCCCGCGCGGAACGACGGGGAACCGGTGCTCGTTGGCCAGAAGCATCGTCCGGCGGACTTCTTCCGCGCTCAAGGGAAAGGCGACCGCATCGGGGAGAAATTCCTTTCCCGTCGCGTCGTAGGAGTAGCAGATGCGGTCCTCGAGCGAGGTCCTGAACCGCTCCCCGAAGATCTGCCTCAGGGCGGAAATCGCCTTCTCATTCATCCGGACAGTGTACCACGGGGCCGCGTCCGCGCCGTCCCGTTCGGCTACGCCGAACGGGACGAACGAGCCGCCGGCGGGGGCGCTACCCGAGGGAAAGGAGGAAGGAGGCGATCACGCTGTTGAACTCGGTCGGCCGCTCGAGCATCGCGATGTGCCCGGCGTTCGGGATGATCTTGAGCACGGCGCCGCGGATGTTCGTGGCGAGATACTCGGAGTACTTGAGCGGCGTCAGCCGGTCGTCGTCGCCGACGATGACCAGGGTGGGTACGTTGATCCTCGCCAGCCGGTCCCGGATGTCGTAGGCATCGCACGCACGGAAGTCGGAGGCGAAGGTCGCGGGTTTCGTGGAGAGGACGTCCTTGGTAACATCCTCGCGCAGCAGCGGTCCGGACGACCGCGCCATCATCCATTCGACGAGCTCCGGGGCGAAATCCCGGAACCGGCCGGCGATCCCGTCGAAGATCGCGGGACTTACCTTGAGCTTCGCTCCCGTCCCGGCCAGAATCAGCCCCTCGAGTCCGCGGATCCCGTTCAGTGCGGCCTGGAGAGCGATCCCTCCCCCCATGGAATGGCCCGCGATGAGGAACTTCGAAAGGCCGACCTCCTTGACGAAGTCCGCGACCCATGCGGCATACTCTTCCACCTTTTCCCGAGGGGTCCCCATGGACTCGGCGTGTCCCGGCAGGTCCGGGATGACCAGCCGCGCCGCGCCCTTGAGGCCCGCCCACTGATCCCTCCAGGTGTGGTGCGACCCCCCCGCGCCGTGGAGGAAAACGACCGTTCGAGGCATCGACTTGACGGTGTCCTGGAAATGGACGTCGATTCCCTGGACGAAGACCTCCGGCATGGCGCGACCTCCTCACCGGCGACACTCCCGATCTCCCGTCTCCCGTCGCGGGTGCCCCGGCCCATTATATCCAATCTTCCGCATTGAATTCGCGAATATTTATCTTGAGCCGCCCTGTACTGTTCTGATAGATATATCCGTTGAGTCTCTCCCATGGAGCCCCCATGAAAACCATCGGTCGCGAAATCCTGTGGAACCTGCCATCCTCCACGGCCGTCATCATGTATTCCCTCCTCGGGGGGGTCCTTCTCATTGCCGCTTGGGGGATCTATCAGAAGGTCGCCGCCTACCGGAAGGGGCGTCCGGAGCGGGAAAATCGCCTGGACAACCTGTGGGACCGCACCGTGGACGCCCTTCGGATCGGGTTCGGCCAGGAGAAAGTGGTCGAGCGCAAAATCGGCGGCCTGATGCACCTGGCCATCTATTCCTCCTTCATCGCATTGTTCATCGTCACCTGCCTCGTGGCGGTCGAATTCGACCTGGGGATCCGCATTCTGGACGGGGATTTCTACATCGGGTTCAAGCTGTTCGCGGACACCTTCGGGCTGGTGCTCCTGGCGGGGATCCTCGTCGCCATGATACGGCGCTACCTTTTCCGCCCGGAGGGATTGACCCGGGACGGGGACGACCTCCTCCAGCTCCTCCTGCTGTTCGTCATCGGGGTCACCGGCTTCCTGATCGAGACCGTCCGGATCGCCGCGACCCACCCCGCGGCGGCATACGCGTCCTACGTCAGCAATGCGCTCGCCCCGTGGTTCGCCGGCGTGGAGATCGAGGATCTCCTGGCGGCGCACCGCGGGCTCTGGTGGGGCCACATGCTGCTCGCCTTCGGCTTCCTCGCGTCCATCCCGATGTCCAAGATGTGCCACCTCGCTACCGGGCCGGTGAACGTCTTCCTGCGCACTTCCCGCCCCAAGGGAGCGCTGCAGCCGATTCCCGGCATCGAGGACGAGGAGAAGATCGGGGTCGCCTCCGTGGAGGATTTCTCCTGGAAGCAGCTGCTCTCCTCGGACGCCTGCACGAAATGCGGAAGGTGCCAGGACGAGTGCCCCGCGCACGCCGCGGAAATGCCGCTGTCCCCCAGGGACGTGATCCTCAAGACCCGGGACCAGATGAGCGGGGGCCTCTACCGGGGCCTCGTCCCTTCATCGGCCGTGCTGGACAAGAAGACGGGCGAACCCGTCGTCCCGGCGTTCACGTTCGAGGTCCTTTCCCCCGACGAGATCTGGTCCTGCACCACCTGCCGCGCGTGCATGCAGGCCTGCCCGGTGCTGATCGAGCACATCGACATGATCGTCGACGTCCGCCGCGGGTACGTCGCCGGATCCCGGATCCCGGACGGCGCCCGTACCGCCCTGAAGAAGATGGGCGACACCGGGAACCCGTGGGGGCTCCCGCAGGACGACCGCATCCAATGGATGTCGGGGCTGGACGTGCCGGTCGCCGCGGACAAAAAGGAGTTCGAATACCTCTATTGGCCGGGATGCGCCGGGGCGTACGACCCGCGCAACCAGAAGGTCACGAGGGCCATCTCCCGCCTGCTCACGCGGGCGGGCGTCGACTACGCCGTTCTCGGGCTCGAGGAGACGTGCTGCGGGGCCTTCGCCCGGCC
>JBLNFH010000221.1:0-8391 GCA_050263475.1 Deltaproteobacteria bacterium | reverse complement strand
CCAGGTTCTGGTCGACGGCATTTTCACCGGGGCCTCCTATGCCCTCATGGCTGCGGGGCTGGCGCTGATCCTGGGCGTCGTCAAGGTGATCAACCTTTCCCACGGGGCGTTCTTCACGCTGGGGGCCTACGTGGCCTACCTCCTGGAAACGCGAGGGGTGGAAAATCCCGTCGCCGCCGTGTTCATGGCGGCGGGCATCGCCTTCGCGTTCGGCGTATTTCTCGGAAAAAGCTTCATCAACCCGGTGCGCTCCCACCCCTTCTCCGTGGCGGTGGGGTCGCTCGGGTTCGCCATCCTTTTCGAGCAGGCGGCGCAGATCCTCTGGGGGGCCCATCCGCTTTCGATCGACCTGGGGGCCCCGTGGGCGACATTCAACGGCATCGTCTTCCGGCAGTGGGGGGTGATCTCCCTCCTCGTCTCCCTCGCGCTCACCGGGGCGCTCTCGCTGTTTCTCTCCCGGCCGGGCGGGCTCCCCCTGAAGCTCATCGCGGAGGACGAGGAGATTGCGGGGGCGGTCGGCATGGATGTCGAGAAGATCCGCTACGTGACGTTCGGGGCCGCCTCCGCCGTGGCGGCCGTCGCCGGGGCGCTCCTTGCCCCGGCGGTCGCGATCACCCCGACGATGGGGCGGGTGCCGCTCATCCTGTCGCTCATCGTGGTCATCGCATCGGGGATGGAGAAGGTGTGGACCCTCTTCTTTCTCGCGATGGGATTGGGGCTCCTGTCCAACGTGAGCGCCTACCTGCTGGCCCCGAGCTGGTCCTATCTCCTCCTGCTCTTCGTGGTCTGCCTGCTCCTCGTGCTGCGCCCGTCGGGGCTGGCGGCCGCGGAGCCCGGGCGGGACTAGGGAAGGGAGCGCATACGGCGGCCATGAAAAAAACCGGCGCTTCCCCGTCGAGGAAAATCCCGGGGGCGCTGGCGGCGGTGGCGGGGATCCTGCTCCTGCTCCCCCTCGCGGGGCTCGATGCGTTCCTTCTGAACGTGCTCACGGTGGGGTTCCTGATGGCCGTCTACACCGGGTCGTGGGACATCGTGGGGGGGGTGGCCGGCCAGGTCTCGCTCGGCCACGCGCTCTTCTTCGGCGCGGCGACCTACGGGTGCGCGCTGCTGACCAGCCTCGCCGGGTGGCCGTTCCCGCTTGCCGCGGCGGCCGCCCTGCTCCTGGCCGCGGCGGCCGGGGCCGCGGCGGGCACCCTCTCCGCACCGCTCAAGGGCCCCTTCGTCGCGCTGCTCACCCTGGCCCTGGGGGAAGCGGCGCATGAATATTTCCTCGGCCAGACGTTCTTCAGCCCCGAGGGGGCCTACTCCTGGGGAGGGGAGGGGGGGATCCCCGTCTTTCTGCGCGGCCAGCCGTTCTCCCCGTGGACGGGATACTACGCGGCGCTGGCGTTCCTGGTCCTGTCCCTCTGGCTCATGCTGCGGATCACCCGTTCCGAGGAGGGGCTTTTCTGGACCGCCCTCTCCGGAAGCGAGCTGTCCGCCCGGGCGTCGGGCGTCGATATCCCGAAGCACAAGCGCCGGGCGTTCGTGGTCGGGGCCTTGTTCGCGGGGGCCGCGGGAGTCGGGTTCGCCGCGTGCGTGGGACGGGCGACCGCCGACGACTTCTCCCTGGAGCTTTCCTTCCAGGCGGCCACCTTCGCGGCGATCGGCGGCAGGGGGACGATCGTGGGCCCGGTCCTGGCGGCCCTGGTGCTTCACTCCCTGCTCCAGGGGACGGGAATTCCCTCCGAGATCCGTGTCCTGTTCTATGCGCTCGTGCTGCTGCTGACCCTGCGGTTCTTTCCCGGCGGGGTGGCCGGGACGCTTCGGGAACGGGCGCGCAGCCGCAGGATGGTCCTGCAGGGCAGGGGGAGGACCCGATGAGCGGCCTTCTCCTGGCGGAGGGAATCGTGAAATCGTTCGGGGCCACCCGCGTCCTGCGCGGGATCACCGTCGAAATCGGCCGGGGGGAAGTGGTGGGCCTGTTCGGCCCCAACGGCTCCGGCAAGACGACGCTGGCCAACATCATCTCCGGGCTCCTCCTGCCGGACCGGGGCAGGATCCTCTTCGAGGGGAAGGACGTCACGCGGATGACGATGGATGCGAGGTTCCGGGCCGGGATCGCCCGAACCTTCCAGATCCCCGATCCCTATCCCTCTCTTACGGTCGTCGAGTCGGTCCGCGTCGCGCTGTTGGGCGGGGCGCAGGCCCGCCGGGCCCGGGGAGAGGAGAAGGGGGGGCTGGAAGAGGAGCTGGATTCCCTGCTCGTCCGGACCGGGCTCTTCGCCCAGCGGTTCTGGCCGGCCGCGAAGCTGTCGCAGGGATGCCTGCGCCGGCTGGAATTCGCCAGGGCGATCTCCTGCCGGCCCCGGCTGATCCTGCTGGACGAGGTGTTCTCCGCGCTCTCGGCGCGGGACGAGGCGGAGCTGGTCGGCCTCATGCGGACGCTCCACCGCGAGGAGGACACCTCCTTCCTGGTGATCTCCCACAACGCGCTGATCCTCGAAGAGCTCTGCGACCGGGTGATCGCCATCGAGGACGGGAGGGTCTTCTGGGAGGGGAAACCGGGGGACCTCGCCCGATACGTGCCCGCGGCCAACCATGCGCACGGAGGCGAGGCGCTCGATGAAGGATAACGGAAACGCGGAGGCGGCGTGGACCTGAAGGTGAAGAACCTGTCGGTCCGGTTCGGCCAGGTGCGGGCGGTCAGCGAAGTGTCGCTCACGGTACGCCAGGGGGAGGTCGTCGCCGTTTTCGGGGCGAACGGGTCCGGCAAGACCACGTTCCTCAAGGCGATCGCAGGGCTCGTCCCGATCTCCGCGGGGAGGATCACGTACCACGGGGAGGACATCACGCTGCTGCCCGCGCACGAGCGGGTCGCCCGCGGCGTGCACTACGTGTCCGACCGGGCGCGCGTGGCGCTGCGGATGACCGTAAGGGAAAACCTGGACGTGGGCGGATACCTGAGGACCTCTGCCCAGCGGGAGATCTCCCGGAAGAAGGTGTACGAGCTCTTTCCCGTCCTCCGGGAAAAGGAGGGGATGACGGCCGGCGTCCTGTCGGGGGGGGAACGCCAGATGCTGGTCATCGGCCGGGCGCTGATGGGGGATCCCTCGCTTCTGCTGTTCGACGAACCGTTCCTGGGGCTGTCGAACGAGATGCGGGACCGGATCCTTTCGGTCATCGAGGGGGCGCTCAAGACCCGGACCACGATCCTGCTGGCGGAGCACGACCTGGGGGCGGCGCGGCGCGTCCTCGACCGGTATTGCATATTCCTGAACGGGGAGCTGATCCACCAGGCGAATCGGGCGGACCTCCTGGACGAGGAGAGGCTTCGGGCGGTTTTCCGCAGGTTCTACCAGTCCGGCGGTCCGGGAGGCCCGCCGGAAGGCGGCATCGACACCAAAGGGGGAACGCGATGAACGATGCGGGACAGGGGAAAAGGGGGGTCGACGGCCGGGAGCAGGTCACGATCTGGCTGCCGGTGGAACTGGTGGAAACCCTCCGGGAGTTCTGCAGGGACAAGCGGGTCGGGCCCGAGCTGGTCGTAGAGCGCGCCCTCGTGGAATATTTCCGCGAGGGCGACATGAGCCACTGAAGAACGGCTAGGGCGCCGACAGGGACTCGGAGATGAGCCCCGCCGTCTTCTCCCGCCGCTCCGCATCGCGCGCGGAAACGATGCCGGCCATCCGTTCCTTCCAGGGGTCGAGCGCAAACGACGAGCGGTCCTTCACGTAGGCGTCGATCAGCTCCCGGTAGAACCGGACCATCTCCCCCACGAGGGAGACGGAGTACTCGCGCCCCTGGATCTTGATCGTGTCCACCCCCAGGTCGATGAGGGAGGGGATGTCGTCCACGAGGAAATACGCCACGTTCGGCAGGACGATCCCGCGGCCTACCGTCGCGCCGTCCTCCCCCACCTCGTCCCATTCGGTCATGCAGATCCGGTAGCAGAGCCCGCCGCGGTTGGGGCTGCCCAGGAAGTGGTTCTTCCCCTCGGCGTCGATCCGCCATTCCTGGCGGGTGTAGCTGCTCATCGTGCAGCGGCCCAGCAGCGTGTAGCAGGTCGTCGCATGCACGAGGACCTCGAGCCCGATCCCGGCCTCCTGCTTGATCCGGCGCATCTCCTCGCGGTCCATCCGGCACTCGGCCACGATCTGGGCGGCGCCGGCCTCCTTGTAGAAGCGGGCATCCTGCGCGTTGACGATGGTGCACCCCACGCTGGCGTGGATCCGCACCCCTGGAAAATTGCGGGACAGGGCGGTCATCGCTCCCACGTCGGTCAGGATGAAGTCGCGGATCCCCGCGGCCATGAAGGTTTCCACCTTGGCGAGCAGCAGGGGGATCTCGCCGGAGGCGGGCAGGGTGTTGAATGCCACCCGGAGCACTTTGCCCGCGGACCGTGCGTAGGAAGCCGATTCGAGGATCTGCCCGTCGTCCATTTCATATTGGGCGCGGCGACGGCTCCATCCCTTCGCCCCGACGTACACCGCATCCGCGCCGTTGTCCAGGACCGCCCGGACCATCTCGGGCGTCCCGCCGGATGCCAGCAGCTCAGCCATTCCCGCAATCCTCCACCGCGTTCCAGATCTGGAAAGCTGCAATTATACCTTGGGTTTGTCTTCCTGTAAAACGGTGCCGACGTAAAGCCGCCCGGTCTTTCCGAAGAAGTAGCCGTTGCAGAATCCCTCGCGGGAGTGCCGGCGCAGGGCGTCGGCCCACACCGGCCGCACCCCGTACGGCTTTCCGGAAGCCGCAAGTTCCAGTGCCTCCCGGTACACCCTTCCGACCTCGGACCGGTAGGCGGCGGACTCGTATAACCCCTCGATCTTGAAGACGGTAAACCCCATGGACAGGAGCCGGGGGAGGTGCTCCAGCAGGCACATGTCGCGGCCGCTCAAAACCCCCTTCCCCACATTTTTCAGGACCCACTGGCGGGTGGTCAGCCAGTGCCCCTCCTCGCAGGCGGATGGGCATTTCGGATCGGCATCCTCGGCCTCCGAAAGCAGCGAGCAGCGCTCCGTCACCCCCAGCGGGATCTTTCCGTGCGCCAGCACCTCCACCTCGACTCCCCCCTCGCGGGCGAGGACCTCCATTTCCTCCAGGCTGACCTCGGCGTTCGGACGGACCCGGACAGCGCCGTATTCGCGCATGACCTGCGCGGTCAGGTGCGTGTAGACGTTGGCGAAGGCGCCGATGTGGGCGGGAAGCGGGTTCCCCTTCTCCTTCAGGATCCGAAGCACCCCCATGTTGTGGACCTCGAGCGCCTGGGCGCCGGCGTCCGCCGCGGCCGCGATGAGCCGCTCCACGTGAGGGAGGTCGCGCCCCCGGGGGGCTGCCGGGGAGGTCACGTAGACGTTTTTCCCCTCGGCCCGTAGACCGGACACCGTTTGCGGCAGGAGCGAGAGTTCCTCGGCGAAATTTCCCCGGACGCGCCTGCAATAGGGGTTCCCCAGGCACACGGCGTCGTAAGGGCCAAGGTCGGTCCCTGCGCGCTCCCGCGGGGAGGCCAGGCTTGCGATGAGTTCGATTGCGGCCACGTGGAAACCCCGGAACGGCGGGGGTGAGGGTTATCTCCCGCCTTTTTTCAGATCGACGAGGATGAACTTGATGATCGCCTTCAACGTTTCGAAGACCCCTACCCCGGATTTCGCCACCGCCTCGAACTCGGGCACGTTCCTGTAATTGAGCAGAGCGTGCAGATCCGACAGGGAGGCGGCATGCGGAAGATCCCTCTTATTATACTGCATCACCAGGGGCAGCCTGTCGCTGTCGTACCCCTGCTCCCGAAGGTTGATCCGAAGGTTCTCCATGGACTCCACGTTCGAATCCATCCGGGTGAGCTGCGAATCGGCGCAGAAGACCACGCCGTCCACCCCGCGCAGGATCAGCCGGCGACTGGCGTCGTAGAACACCTGGCCGGGCACCGTGTACAGGTGGAAACGGGTCTTGAACCCCCGGATATCGCCCAGAGACAGGGGGAGGAAATCGAAAAACAGCGTCCGTTCGGTCTCCGTCGCCAGGGAGATCATCTTCCCCCGGGATTCCGGGTTCATCCGGCGGTGGATGTACTGGAGGTTCGTCGTCTTCCCGCAGAGGCCGGGGCCGTAATACACGATTTTGCAGTTGATCTCTCGGGAGGAGTAGTTGATGAAGGACATTACTTGAGCAGGCTCTCGATGTCTTCCTCGGTCAGTTCCTCGATCCCCCCGTCCCCGTCCGCTAGCGCCTTCTCATCGACGTCCCGGAGGATCCTTTCCAGTTCCGTGGAGGCGCGGCGCACGCGCAGCCGGACCAGCCCCACCGACGAGCGCCGGTCGAAAATCACCACCAGGATGAGCCGGTTGGCCACGATGGAGAGGTGCATGTTGTCCCGCTCCCCCTCGTGGAACAGGATCGAGAACTCCTTCTCGCCGATGAGGGAGGCCAACCCCCCGGTCGCCGCGATGTTCCCGGCGGCCAGGGAGGCCAGGGAGGTGGTGTCGAAGTCCTCGGTCTCCCCCGCGGAGGCGAGGAGAGAACCGTTCTTGTCGACGAGGAAGACGATCTTCGCGTAGGAATTCGCGAGAAGCCGCTTCAGGGCGATCTGAAAATCCTGGAATTCCCTGTCGTGGAGGATGAAATGTCCCTGCGCCATAGCCGAAAGATACCACAGGGGGTGTCAAAGCAAAAGACGCTAGCGCATGAAGCTCGTCAACCACAACGACAGGCCCGGCCAGAATGAGATGATCAGCAACGCGACGGTCTGGGCCGCCACCATCGGCACCACGGCGCGGGAAATCTCCTTCATCGGGATCCGGGCGATGCCGCAGGCGACGAACAGGTTCACCCCCACGGGCGGCGTGATCTGGCCGATGGCCATGTTCACGGTCATGATGACGCCGAAGTGGACCAGGTCGATCCCCAGCGCATTGACCACCGGCAGCAGGATGGGCAGGAAGACGTAGTAGATCGAGATGGCGTCCATGAAGCAGCCCGCGACGATCAGGATGGCGTCGAGGATGAGCAGCCCGACCACCCTGCCCGAGGCCAGTCTCGTGAGACCGCTGGCGGCGACGGCCGCCACGCCCGAAGTGTTAAGCACCCAGGCGAACAGCGACGCCGTGCACACCAGCAGCATCACCACGCCGGTGGTGACCGCCGAGTCGACGAGGATCTCCGGCAGGTCTTTCAGCTTCAGGTCCCGGTGGATGAAGAACCCGACCACCGCCCCGTAGATCACGGCGACCGTTGCGGCCTCCGTCGCGGTGAAGATCCCCCCGTAGATCCCCCCCAGGATGATCAGCGGCGCCATCAGGCCCCAGAAGGCGTCCTTGAAGGCCGCCCCGATCTCCGGGAGCGTGCCGCGCTTCTCCGGCCGGATGTTCGGGTCGTTTCCGCACTTGAGGTACGCGACGACGAAGAGGGACAGCCCCACCACGACCCCGGGAAGGATCCCGGCGATGAACAGCTTCGAGATGGAGGCGTTGGCCACCACGCCGTAAATGAGCAGCGCGATGGAGGGCGGGATGATAATACCGATCCCGCCGCCGGCCGCCAGCAGTGCCGCGGCGAACCGCCTGTCGTAGCCCGCCTGGACCATCCCGGGGCTGAGGACGGCGCCCAGGGCCGCGGTGTCGGCGGGGCCGGATCCGGAGATCCCGGCGAAGAAGATGGAGACGACCACTCCCACCATCGCAAGCCCCGCCGGGAACTGGCCGACGACGACCTTGGCCAGGCGGATCAGCCGCTCCGAGATCGCGGTCTTGGCGAACAGGTTCCCCGCGAGGATGAAGAAGGGGACCGCCAGCAGCGTCCACGAATCCGTGGCGGAAAACAACTGCTGCGGGAGGAGCTGGAGAGGCGCGAGGTCGAACGCCACCACGCTGGCGATGGCGGAAATCCCCAGGGCCGCCGCGATGGGGAAGTTCAGGAACAGGAGCAGCCCGAAGCTGCCGAAGAGAAGGATCGCGATCCGAAGGTCCATCAGGGCTCCAGCTCCGGCCGACGCTCGGGGGCCGGGAGGCCGCGCCGGCCCTTTTGCCACGCCTCCACGCTTCGGAGAACGAACAGCACGGAGCCGACGGGCACCGCAAGACCGATCACCCAGCTCGGGTACCCCAGGGACGACATCATCCTGTTCTCCATCTGCAGGAGGACGATGCGCACGCCGTACCATGCGGTGACCGCGAAAAACGCCGAGGTCACCAGGAGGATGGCGACGTCCACCCCCCTCCGGAGCCGTGCCGGCATCTCGTCATAGAGCGCGGAAAGACCCAGGTGCGCGCGCCGCTTCACCGCGGCGGACGAACCCAGGAACGTCACCCAGACGAAGAGGTTGGGAACGAGCTGGTCGATGTAGGACAAGGGGATATCGAAGAGGTACCGCGTGACCACCGTGGCGAAGGTGATCAGCACCATGACGGTAAGGAG
>JBLNFH010000220.1:0-6025 GCA_050263475.1 Deltaproteobacteria bacterium | reverse complement strand
CGTGAGGACTCCCCAGAAAAAGATCGCAGCCCCCAGGAAGGAAACGGCCAGGCCGCCCACGCGGCGCAGGAGGACCGGCTCCCCCAGGAAGAGCATCCCCGCGGCGGCGGTGAAGACGGGGGACAGCGTGGGGATGATCATGGCGGCGTCCGACGCCGGCGCCAGCCCCAGCCCCTGGAAAAAAGCGGTGTTGAACGCGGCGACGCCCACCAGCCCGACGGCGGCCGTCCTTCCCCATGCGCCCCGTTGCGGGATCGGCTGCGCCGACCGGCGGAAGAGGATCCCCATCATCAGGAGTGCGCCCAGGCCGAACCGGAGGACGGCGGCGACTTCGGGCGGGACGTCGAACACGATCATCTTCGAGGCGACGAACGCGCTCCCCCAGAAGAGCATCGTGAGGACCAGGCCCAGGTAGACGCGGACGTGCGGCCGCCCGTTCGCTTCCTTCCGTACGTTGGCCATCCCGGCTCTATAACCGATCCTGCACGGAGGATCGCCGGGGATAGGCGACGTTTCCGCCGCTTACCAGGTTTCCTGGCCGTGGCACCCGGAGATTCCGCCTCCGCTCGGATTGCAGGTGGTGCCGTTGAACTGGACGGCCGTCCGGATCGTCGTGCTTGGCGCCTGCTCGAACGCCGGGGTGGCGAGTGCCGTGAAATGCCCGGGCGCCAGCAGCGCCGTGTCGTGGCAGGACGTGCAGCCGTTGGAGACATGCGCGCCGACGTCGGTGTGCCGGCCCGAGTTGTAGCTGTTGAACTGCGTCGTGCCCGACGCGTGGCAGCTCGTGCACTGGGTATTCACATTGAGCGTGCCCGTCTGCCAGTTGAGGTTGGCCTGTCCCCCGTGGCAGCTCACGTTCGAGCAGGAAAACGTCGCCGCGGCGAACGACGGCGGCCCCGATTCCGCATCGTACGACGCGGGCACGAACGCCACGTCGCCGGGGGAGACCCGCAGCGCGTTCGAACCCGTCCGGGCATTGGCCCGGTCGTAGTGCGCCTGGCTGCCGCTTTCCAGGCCGGTGTGGCAGGTGGCGCACGTCACCGGCGTCCCGGCCCCGTTCAGCGCGAGGTGCGTCGCATGGGCCCCCGCGACGTTCGGATACGCCGCCCCCGCCCCGCCGGCCGGCGGGCTGGCGTGGCAGGAGGAGCAGGCGGCCAGCGTCAGCGGCGACCCCGCGGTATGGCAAACCTGGCAACCGGGCGGAGAGTCGGCCGGCGGCGTCGCCGAATCCGCGTGGCAGTTCGAGCAGTCGCTGGCGAAGGCGGCCGGCGTCGCCTGGGTGTGGGTCGGGGAGAGGAACGGAACCGCGTGGTTGGCCCCGCTGGGGCCCCCCGAGTGGCACGTGACCGACGCGTGCTCCGTGTTCGCGAAGGAGGCGGAGAAGCAGGAAGGCGCGTTGGGATCGGGAGCCGTCCGCCCCTGCGTGAAGTCGTGGCAGATGGTACACGTCGTGCCCTGGCTCGAGGAGTTGCGATGGGACGGTACGTAGCCGGGGAACGTCACCACCGGCGCCTGGTACCAGGTGGTGGGGTGCGCCCTGGCGGCCGCGTGGCAGTCGGAGCACCGGGTCGTCGCCGTGCCCCCGTCGAACCGGGTCGTCCCGGGCGTCCCGTGGCACGACTGGCAGAAGGCGAGGTCCTGCTTGGCCGTCAGGCCGTGGAACGACGCACTCGTCGGGTCGCGCCAGGTCGCGCCGAGAAGGTGCGGGGCCGACTCCGCCCCGTGGCAGAGGGTGCTGTTGAAGCACCCCGGGGGCGTTCCCGCCGGCGCCGGGGTCGGCGGATGTCCCGCCGGGTTGTTCGGCGATCCCGGGAAGTGGCACGCGGCGCAGACCGGGGCGTTCGCCGGGTCGGTGTTCGTGTGCGTGGGGGCCGGGGCGGCCGCGCGCCAGGGGGCGGCCGGGTGCGGGGCGGGGACCCCGTGGCAGTCGGAGCAGGCGACCCCTGCGCCGTCACCGGAAAAATCGGCCGCGTGGCAGATCCTGCACGAGACGAATCCCGATGCCCCGGGCGCCCGCTTCGCCGAGTCCCCGTGGACCGCGGGATCGGCCCAGTTGGCGATGGTGCCGTGATGGCAGGCGGCCGTGAAGCAGCTCACGTTCGCGATCCCGCCCGTCAGGTCGCTCCCGTGGCAGGGGGTGCACTCGGTGACATCCGAAATGGCGAATGACGGGTGGGTCGACAGGAATCCCGGCGGATGGTTCCCCTGCGGAGTGACAAGGCTCGTGCCGGAGTTGTTGCTCGTCGAACACCCTGCGGCAAGGAATGCCCCCAACACGATCAGCACCGCCCAAGGCCCAGTCGGCCGGAGACACCGGAGTCCCGTCATCGTCTCTCTCCTCTTCGGATTCCTCAATGCGTTTCCCCGTTCCTCCCTCTATCGGTGGCAGGCCCGGCACCGGGCGTCATTCTTGTTGCCGTGGCACCGGAAGCAGGACCCGGGGTCCACCCTCCCGTCCAGCTGGTGCAGCACGATGTAGTCGCCCCGATGCGGCAGCGACAGGTCGGGGCGGTCCCCCATCCGCGTGCTGGGCTTCAATTCCTCTTTCCGGGCGTGGCACCCCTGGCAGAACGAGGGGCTGTGGCACGACTGGCACAGGTTCTGCCCCTGCCGGCCGTACAACCCGTGGTTCCGGACAAACGCGGTGGAATGACGGAAGGAGGCGTAGGGCTTGAGCGCCCCGGAGGAGACGTCGGTATGGCATTCGCGGCAGTCGACCTGCGTCCACCCCGCAAGGTCCTCCGGATGCTTCGGAGGCACGGACGGCGCCTGCGAGATGGCGGAGCACCCCGCGAACAGCACGGTCAGGAACGCCCCGATGATGACCCCTGGAAACGAGCGTCGCACGGTTTTTCCCATCCCTATCTCCCCTGGCCCTGCCGGGCCTTCAGATTGGCGTCAGGGCGGATCTTCAGCTGGACGCGCCGATTGGCCTGGCGGCCCTCCGGCGTCGAGTTGTCGGCGACCGGAGCGAGTTCCCCGTACCCCCGCATGCTCAGCCGCAGGGCGTGGACCCCGTCCTTCACCAGGATGTCGAATACCTTCCGGGCGCGCTTCTCGCTGAGCGTTTGGTTGGATTGCGCCGATCCCGTGGAATCCGTATGGCCCTCGATCGTCGCCAGCGTGTCCGGATACCGATTCAGGATCTCCGCCACCGCGGCGAGCGTTCGCCGCGCCGGCGCCTTCACCGCATCCTTTCCCACGTCGAAAACCAGGTCCGACGGCAGCGTGAGATCGAGAATCTCTCCCTTCCGGGCGACGCGGGCAGCCGGGATTTTCGCCTTGATGTCCGCGGCCATCCGGTCGAGGGTGGCCGCCACCGGGTCGGCGGCGGGCGTCTTCGCCTTCTCCTCCGGCGGCTTGACGGGCATCACCGGGACGGGGATCGGGGCCGGGGCCGGAACGGGTTGCGGCGGGGCCGCCGGCGCAGGCGCCGGGGGAGGTGCCGGGGCGGGCGTCGGCGCGCTCGGCTGGGGGGCGGCCGCCGCGGTACCCGCTTCTTTCCCGGCCTCCTTCTGCTGCCTGCCGCCGCCTTCCGTCGACGTCCCCAGGTCGAGGGAAACGCGGACCAGCCCCGCGTAGTCCTCCTCGAACTGGGGGCTCTTCGTATACGTCAAATCGCTCGACAGCTGGAGGACGTCGAACAGCCGGTACCCCGCAGAACCCACAACCTGGTATGCGTTCTTCACTCCGACGATCGCTTCCTTGTACCGGTGCGTCAACCCGTCCAGCGCGAACCGCCATTTCCCGGGGGAATACGTGGCGTACCCCCGGTACTCCTGGTAGGCATTCTCGTCCTGGTCCGCCGTGACCACGGCGGCCGTAACGCCGGCCGCGTCCCGGAGGTTATTGTAGACGTACTTGAGCCCCCCCTCTCCGCGGGTGGCGTCGCCGGGATCCGCCGAATCATGCCGGATTCGCTTCCCCCCCAGGGTCAGCGTCAGCCCTTTCACCACCTCGACGTCCAGGGCGGCGAAGATCGTCTGCGCCTTGTCGTTGTTGTCGACCGTCGGGAACAGGAACACCGGGTTCAACGCCGTCTGGAAGTAGTCCTTGTACTTGTAGGCCTCGTAGCCGACGGAAAAGTCGACGCGGGCCACCGGCGACACCCGAAGCAGGTAGCGCTGATAGGCCAGGGCGCGGGTCGCGTCGTTGTAGCTCGCGCGGCCGATCAGTTCCACCTTCGCGAACGGGCGCAGCCACAGGTCCCCCCCGATCTCCTTGCGGTCCTGACCCTGGAACGTCCCCTTCTCCTGCAGGTAGCTCACCCCGATCTCCGTGAAGCCGGGCCTGGCGTAGAAGACCCTGCCCCCGTAGATCGAGTCCCCCGTGTCCGTGGAGGTGATGGAGGCCTCCGCGGGAACCCCCCCGAAGACCGACACCCCCAGCCCCAGCGGGGTCCGGGCCTTCAGGAAGAGGCCGTCCATGATTTCCGCGGCCGCGCCCTCCGTCAGGAAGAACCGCCCCAGCCGCATCTCCGCGTTCCCCGTCGGGTGGAGGTACTGCAGGTAGGCGCTTCCCAGCTCCCCCGTCGTCTCGCTGCTCGTCGTCGCATCCTGGAGGTCCTGGCGGCCCCAGCCGTAAAAATGGAAGGAGAAGGAGCTCCCGCCGATGTTGCCCGCATCGCCGGAGAGGTATTCGTACAGGGGGGCGAAACGCTGGGTCTCCCCGCCGGGGATGTCCCTTTCGTAATAGAGCAGATAGGTCCTGGAGGAAAGCCGGAGGTCGGTGGCGTGCGAGGACGCCGGATACGTTACCGCCAGGAGGAGCAGCGCGGCGACGCACAGCAGGGTCGTCCGCCTTTCGGGGCATCCTCCCGCACTCGAATATCCCATCGCGTTCCCCCGATTCGATTTATTTGGTGGAGATCTTTCCAGCCGTCGGCTTGCCAGCGTCAATCAGCAACCGACCCTGTTTCCGTGTTGACGTTTTCCGTTCGCATGCTGCACGGGCAAAGGAATGAAGATCTACGTCAAATCGAGACGAACTGCGGTGCTGCGGGATACATCCTGCTACCCGGATAAGTTTATCGTTCGCGTCGAATGGTTTCAAACAAAATTCCAATGGCCCGAAAATGAGGGAGCCCCGGCCGTTTCGGCCGGGGCTCCCTTCGATCGCGTCCGCGCCATGCGGCGCGGAAGGATTCCTGCTCGCTTACCAGCTTTCGGTGCCGTGGCAGCTGGGAGAGCAGGAACCGGTACCCGTCGTCCCTCCGGGGGAATAGTTTCCTTCCGGAATACTTGTCCCCGTCCCTCCGATCGTCACCGAGGCCCTCGTCTCCAGCGCCGGGGTGGCCAGGTTGAGGAAATGCCTCCCGACGGCCGGGTCGGCCAGCTTCGTCGTATTGTGGCAGGCGGTGCACCCGGCGGATATGTGGTTCGATCTGTCATGCTGGCCCGAATAGGGGCTGTTGTACTGCGGCGTTCCCGCGGAAGTACCCCGCACGTGACAACTGGTGCACTGGGTGTTCACGTCGAGCGCGCCCGTCTGCCAGTTGGGGGTCGTCTGGCCCCCGTGGCAGCTCACGTTGGAGCAGGTGAGCGCCGTAGCGTTGAACGATGCCGTGCCGGATCTTGCGTTGTACGCGGCATGGACGGTCGCCTCGCCGGGAGATACCCGCAGCGCGTTCTTCCCCGGCCGCGCGTTGGCGTGGTTGTAGTGCGTGTTGTCCGTTGCGCTGGGGGCGATGGTGTGGCAGGTGGCGCACGTGTTCGTCACCCCCGAAAGCGCGTCGTGCTCGGCATGCCGGCCGGCCACGTTGGGGAACGCGGTTCCCGACGGGAGACCGGGCGAGGTCAGGCTTCCTCCGTGGCAGGAGGTGCAGGTCCGGTTGGTCAGCGGCGACTTCGCCGTCATGCTACCGGTCGCTCCCTCCCCGTGGCAAACGGTGCAGACCGGCGCCGCGGACAGCGGGGAGCTGCCCGTCACGGCGTGGCAGGCGGCGCAGGTGGAGTCGAACCCGGACTGCGCCACGGACGTATGGGCCGTGCCCAGGAAGGGGACGGAATGGCTCGCGCCGGCCGCG
>JBLNFH010000219.1:0-2580 GCA_050263475.1 Deltaproteobacteria bacterium | reverse complement strand
ATCCCCTCCGGGGGGATATAATGGTAGAGTGTTCGCCTGAAGGAGAGCACCCGTGTCGAAAGACGATCTGGCGAAACTGGAAGGTACGGTGACCGCGGCAAGGGGCGGGGGGACCTATATCGTCACCCTGGAGAACGGGGTCACGCTCTCGGCCAAGCTGAGCGGCAACATGAAACGGTTCAAGATCCGCGTCATCGTGGGGGACAAGGTCACGGTAGGCGTGTCCCCCTACGATCCCACCCACGGACTCATCGTCCACCGCCAGAAGGTTTGATCGTCAGGCGGTTCCCGCTGCAAATCCCGTAGTTTCGATGGTCACCTTCACGGCGACGCGACGGCGGTTTCGGGGGCCGCAGGGGAGGGGACGGTCCACCGGGGATACTGCAGCAGCAGGATCAGGCCCGGAATCGCGGCGACCATGCAGATCAGGAAATAGGTTTCCCACCCGAAGGTTTTGACGAGATACCCCGTCGGGGCCCCGACGACGACCCGGGTAAGGGCCATCAGGCTGGTGAGGATCGCGTACTGGGTCGCGGTGAAGCGCTTGTTGCACAGGCTCATCAGGAATGCGGCATAGGCCGCCGTCCCCATCCCGCTGCACAGGTTTTCCAGCCCGATGGCCGCGACCATCGCCGGGTAGTGGTGCCCCAGGCGCGCCAGCACCAGGAACGCGAGGGTGGACACCGATTGCAGGACGCCGAAAATCCAGAGGGAGGCCTTCATCCCCGCCCGCGCCACCACGGCGCCTCCCGCAAGCGTCCCCACGATCGTGGCGACCATGCCGAACCCTTTCGTGACGGCCCCGAGGTCGGTCATGGAGAATCCCAGCTCGAGGATGAAGGGGGTCGTGAGCGCCGTCGCCATCACCACGTCCAGCTTGTAGAGGATGACGAACAGCAGGATCCCCCATGCCCCCGGCCTCGACAGGAATTCGACGAACGGCTCCACTACGGCTTCCTTCATGCTGGCCGGCGGTTTTTCCGCAAGCTTCGGCTCGGGGGCGAAAACGGAGGCGAGGATCCCCGCGAGCAGGGATCCCGCCATCAGCAGGTAGACCGTTTTCCAGGGGAGGCGGTCCGCCAGGATGAGGGCGATCGCGCCGGAGGTCAGCATCGCGATGCGGTATCCGAGGATGTGCACCCCCGCGCCGGGGCCAAGCTCCACGGGCTCCAGGACCTCGGTTCGGTAGGCGTCGACGACGATGTCCTGGCTCGCGCTTGCGAAGGCCACCAGCAGGGCCAGGACGGCGAACAGGGTGGTCGCCCCCGCGGGGTCGGAAAACGCCATCGCGGCGATCGCAAGGGCCAGCCCGAACTGGGTCACGAGCATCCACCCGCGTCTCCTTCCCAGGAACGGCGGTACGTACCGGTCCATCACGGGTGCCCAGAGATATTTCACCGTGTAGGGCAGGCCGACCAGGGAAAAAACGCCGATGACCGCCAGGTCGATCTTCTCGGTCGCCATCCAGGCCTGGAGCGTGGTGCCGGTCAGCGCGAGCGGAATCCCGGAGGAGAATCCCAGGAGGAGGACCCAGAACAGGCGGGGGCTGCGGAATGCGGCGATAACGGATTTCATCCGGCCAGCTTCGGAACCAGCCGCCGGAAATATTCCCGACGGCACCAGTTCTCCACGTCGACCATCCCGCGGAAGGCGTCCGCGAATCCGGACAGCCCCAAGGTGAAAACCCCGTGCCCGTAGACCACGGCTTTCCGCGGCGCCGCGATGACGGGGGGGACGCGCTTCGCCAGCCCGCCGGCTCCGATTTCCCCGGCGACCACCGGGGTGTCCCCGAGCAGCCGTACCTTGTCGCAATCCCTCCAGCAGTCCGTAACGGGGCACCCTTTCTCCTCGCAGACCATGCTCATGGCGACGGCGAATTTGGGGTGGCCGTGCAGGATGGCCCGGCCTTCGCTCTTCTCGTAGATCCGCCGATGCGCCAGGAGCTCGCTGGAGGCGGTGATCCCGGTCGTGGAGGAGTTGTCCGTCGGGACCGGGTCGATGCGGCCGGACAGATCATCGAGGCTGGCCGCGGTCTGAGAGATGTAGATCGTGCCGCCCGCCCGCAGGGAGATGTTGCCGAAGAAGGAGTCCACCAGGCCGCGCTCGACGGTGTACCGCCCGACGGCAGCCATCTCCTTCAGGATCTCCTCCGGATCCTCCAGGGGGCCGTTGTAGAATGCGAGCCCCTCCGCGGAAAGGGGCCGAAGCCAGCCGCGGCGGAACGCCTCGAACGCTTCCCTTTCGCCCGGGAGCCGGAAGCCCTCGGAGAGGACGTCGAGCAGGTACTTGACGAAGGCCGCGTGGAAGACGGAAGAATAATGGATGTAGGCCTGCTCGACCGTAACGGCGCCGGCGGCGACGATTCCCAACCCTTCCGCGATCATCCCCTTCCGGGTTCCCAGCAGGCCCGCGATCCGGGCGGGGGCGTCATCCCCGAGCTCCTCGCGGCGCAGGAACGGGATGTCGTGCAGGAACGTCCGGGTCTCCGTGTCCTGCGGAACGATGCGTGTTGCCTCCTTGCCGGCCCGCCGCACCAGGAAATCGGCGAACGGCAGGGAAGGGCGGGCGGCGGCAAGCCCC
>JBLNFH010000218.1:0-5533 GCA_050263475.1 Deltaproteobacteria bacterium | reverse complement strand
CCATGTCCACATGGGGAAGTACGCCTTCCACAACCCCTGGGTGACGGAATGGATGAAGCAGGCCCATCCCGCAGGCTACGAGGAATATATCGAGCGCTACGACGACCCGGGAGCCTTCGAGGAGCTGCTGTCGGCCGAAGGCGTCGATTACGCCTGTGTTTTGGCGGAGTTGAGCCATGCGACCACGGGGCTTTGCACCAACGAGCAGGTGCGCGATTTCTGCCGGGGGAGGAGCCGGCTGATCCCTTTCTGCGACGTCAATCCCCACCTGTTCAACGACCTGGGGGACGAGCTGCGCCGGAAGGTCGAAACGGAGGGCTTCCGGGGGTTGAAGCTCCTCCCGACGTACCACCATTACTATTTGAACGACCAGAGAATGTACCCGCTGTACCAGGCGGCACAGGACCTGGACGTCCCCGTCCTGATCCACACCGGCTCCTCGGTCTTCAAGGGGACCCGGATGAAATACGGCGACCCGCTGCACCTGGACGACGTGGCCGTCGATTTTCCCCGCCTGAACCTGGTCATGGCCCATGCGGGCCGTGGGTTCTGGTACGACCGGGCCTTCTTCCTGTCCAAGCTCCATTCCAACGTCTTCATGGAAGTTTCGGGCCTGCCCCCTTCGAAGCTGATGACCTATTTTCCCGAACTGGACCGGATAACGGAGAAGGTCATTTTCGGCAGCGACTGGCCGGGGATGCCCTGGATCCGGCGCAACATGGAAGCCATCGGCCTGCTGCCCTTGACGGCGGAGGGGGTGGAGAACATCCTGGGCGGCAACGCCGCCCGGCTGCTTCACCTCTGACGCATGCCGGTCAGCGGTGAGGTACGGGCGTCCGGGAGGCCGATGCTTCGGTGCGCTGGCGCGTGCTCTTGAGGGCCGTTTCCAGCGTGATCGTGTCGAGGACCGCCTTGGTGAGGTCGTCGATCTCGTTGGTGATGCTTTGCAACTCCGCTACGATGGGGGCGCCCGCCTGACTCCGGTGGTTCGGCACATCGAGCTCGGATTCCAGCGTTTCGAACAGCTGGATCACGTCGAGCAGCGTCGTCCGGCTGACGTTTCCCGCGAAACGATACCCGCCGCCGACGCCGCGCACCGCCTGCACCAGCCCCGCGTGCACCAGGTTGCGCATCACTTTCGCGAGATGATGCGTGGAAATTCCGTACTTCTCGGCGATGTCGGTGGTCGAGAGCTGCCGGCTGGAATCGCTGGCCAGCTCGAGCACGGCGAAGAGGGCGAACAGGCTTCCCTTGTTGAGCTTCAATCGATCTCCTTTTCGAGCTCGATATACCGGCCCGTGCGCAATCCCTGGCTGCGGAAGAACGACAGGGTCACTTTATGATCGCGATTCACCATCGTGCGCACCGTCGTGACGCCGACCTGTTTCAGCCGTATGCAGATTTCGTCGAACATGCGCTGGCCGACCCCCATCTCGCGCATCTCCGGGGAGACCCCCATCGCGAACACCCAGCCGCACGGGGGGGATCCGAACTCCCATGCCCGCACTTCGCCGCTGATGAACCCGACGGCCTTGCCGCCGGCTTCCGCGACCAGGAAAATCCGGTCCTTCTTCCCGCCCTTGACGTAATGGTCGAAGATCCCGCGCCAGTAAGCGGGCCTTTCTTCCTTTGGCCCCACCTCGTCCAGTGCGATAATGGCATCGAGGTCGGACGGCATGGCATTGCGGATGGAAAGCTGTTCTTTCATTTTAGTACCCGAATACCACAATTAAAAAATGAATTCAAGTCCTTTCACTCGCAGGGATCCGGACACGGGGATTGAACTTCATGGAACCTTGCGATTTCTTTACATTGTCGGGGCGGAAGACCGAGGGGGGTTTTTCGATGCCGGCTTCAGGCGCGAACGATAATCTACCGGGGAGGGAGAGGGAATGAATACCAGGAATTCGGCATTGGCGGGCTTCCTGCTGGTTTTCTTCATGGCCGCGTCGGCGCAATCCGCCGACACGATCAAGGTGGGACTGGTGGATACCTATACCGGTCCCGCGACGGCCTTCACCAACGATGTCCTCGACGGCTTCAAGCTGGCCGTGGGGAAGATCAACGCGAAAGGCGGCGTGCTCGGCAGGCAGATCGTGTATATCACCCGGGACGACAAGTTCAAGCCCGATATCGGGCTCACGATGGCGAAGGAACTGATCCTCAAGGAAAACGTGGATCTCCTGATGGGTACGATCAACAGCGCCACGGCCCTGGCCGTGTCCGACCTCTGCAAAAAGGAGAAGGTCCCGTTCCTGGTGACCTTTTCGAAAAGCGACAAGATCACCGGCGAAAAAGGGCACCGCTACGTGTTCAGCATGAACGAAAACACGGAGATGGCGGGCAGGGCGACGGCGAAGGTGCTCGCGAGGAAGCCGTTCGTGAGGTACTGGATCGCCGGGGACGACTACGAGTACGGCCACGCGATCGCGAACGGCGTGTTCGATCACCTGAAGGTGTTGAACCCCAAGGTCCAGCTGCTCGGGCAGTCCTGGTGGAAGGTGGGCGAGACCGACTTCACCCCGTACATCACCCAGATCCTCGCGGCAAAACCGGATTTCGTGATCGTCGCGACCGGCGGCGCCGGCATGGTCAATTTCCAGAAGGCGGCGCAGTCCACCGGGTTCAACAAGCGGGTGCCCTTCTACCAGCATACGGGGATCGAGCTCTCCACGCTTGCCCCCCAGGGGCAGAACGCGCCGGAAGGCGTCTACGGCACGGCGAACTACCTTTTCTATTACCCGAACACGAAGCAGAACCAGGCCTTCGCCGACGAGTTCCGGAAGGCGTACAACCGCTACCCCAAAAGCGGCGCGCTTTACGGGTACATGGCCGCGCAGTTCATCGCGAAATCGTACGAGAAGGCGGGAAAGGTCGACAAGGAGAAGTTCATCGACGCGCTGGAGGGGATGTCGCTGGACAGCCCCGTGGGCAGGATGGAGATGCGGGCCTGCGACCACCAGGTCGCCCTGCCGATCTTCTTCGGCGTGACGAAGAAGTCGCCGAAGCAGGAGTTCCTCGTCGCGAGCGACATCGTTTCGATCCCGGGAAAGGACTACATGCCCACCTGCGAGGAGATCCGGAAGGAACGGGCCAAATAGGCGCCGCAACCCGATGGTCTCGCTGGCCGAGCTGTTTTCCCCCGGTACGCTGTCCCAATTCCTGGTGGGCTTGAGCCGGACGACGATCCTGTTCATCGTGTCGTCCGGCCTGACCCTCATCCTCGGGGTGCTCCGGATACCCAACCTGGCCCACGGCTCGCTCTACATGATCGGAGCCTTCCTGGCCTACACGGTGATCCAGTTCCTGGGAAACGGGGCGATGGCCTTCTGGGCCGCGCTGGTCGTCGCGCCCCTCATCGTGGCGGCCATCGGGTTGCTCCTGGAGCGCGGGTTTTTCTCCTATCTCTACGATCGGGAGCACCTGATGCTCCTGCTGCTCACCTTCTCGTTCACCCTCATCATCGGCGATCTCGTCAAGCTCGTCTGGGGGCCGGAGTACCGCTCCGTCACCGTCCCCCGGTATCTCCAGGGCTCCGCGGAGATCTTCGGCCTGCCGCTGCCGTTCTACAACCTCTTCCTGCTCCTGATCGGGCCGTTCATCGCGGTCTTCCTGTGGCTCGTCGTCAACCGGACGAGGATGGGAAAGATCGCCCGCGCGGCGGCGGTCGACAGCGAAATGGTCAGCGCCGTGGGGATCCACGTCGGCTGGGTGTTCGCGTTCACCTTCGTGCTGGGCTGCTTCCTGGCGGGGCTGGGCGGGGCGCTCATCGCGCCCATGGTGAACATCACCCTGGGCATGGACCACTCCCTCATCATGGAGGCCTTCCTGATCGTGATCATGGGCGGGCTGGGAAACATCTGGGGAGCGCTCCTGGGATCGCTCATCTTCGGGCTGACCCAGTCGCTCGGCATCCTCGTCTGGCCCCAGTTCGGGATCGTGTTCCCCTACCTGGCGGTCGTCGCGGTTCTCGTCGTCCGGCCGAAGGGCCTGCTGCGCTCGACGTGGTGACGGGCCCGTGAAGAAACGCCATGCCGTCCTGTTCCTGCTGCTGGTCCTGCTCGCGGCGCTGCCGCAGTTCCTGCCGCGGTTCTACACCTACATCGCGGCGATCGTGCTGCTCACCGGCCTGCTCGCGACGAGCCTGAACCTGGCCATCGGGTACGGCGGCATCTACCAGTTCCACCACGCCGTTTTCTACGGCATCGGCGCGTACGGGACGGCCCTGATGCTGACGCGCGGCACGATGCCCGCCGCCCTCGGGTTTCTCGCGGGCCCCCTGGCATCCGCGGCCTTGAGCCTGGCCATGGGAGTGATCTGCATCCGCCTCTCGAAGCTCTATTTCGGCATGCTCCAGATCTCCCTGGGGTCCCTGGTATGGGCCACGGTCTATCGATGGTATTCCTTCACCGGGGGCGACGACGGCATCCACGGGGTGCCCTTGCCCGACGCGATCGCGTCGCCGCAAGGCTCCTACTACTTCACCCTGGTCGTGGCGGCGCTGTCCGTTTTCGCGCTGCACCGCATCGTCCGCTCTCCCTTCGGCATGACCCTGCAGGGCATCCGGGACAATCCCGTCCGTTCGGAGGCCATCGGCGTCAACGTGAGGCTCCACCAGCTCGCGGCCCTTGTGATCGCGGGGTTTTTCGGGGGCGTGGCGGGATCGCTCTTCGTCGTCGTCGACAACTCGGTGTTTCCGGACATGATGTTCTGGACGTTCTCCCTGGAAGTGCTCGTCATGTGCCTGCTCGGCGGGATGTACACCTTCTTCGGCCCGTTCGTCGGGGCATCGGCCATTGTGCTCCTCCGCGTGTTCGCAAGCGTCTACACCCCCTACTGGTCCCTCGTCCTGGGCATCCTTCTCACGCTCGTGATCATCTTCCTGCCGGACGGCGTGGTCGGGCACCTGGTCCGGCGGTTCCGGCGAAGGGAGGCCGCACGTGCTTAGGGTGGAATCCGTCGTCAAGTCCTTCGGGGGCTTCAAGGCGGTGAACGGCGCGAACCTCGAGGTGAACGCCGGGGAGATCGTCGCGGTCATCGGCCCGAACGGCGCGGGCAAGACGACGCTGTTCCACCTCATCACGGGGCACCTTGCTCCCGATTCGGGCCGGATCCGGTTCAAGGGCCGCGAGATCGCGGGCCTTGCCCCCCACCTCATCTGCCGGAAGGGGATCACGCGGTCCTTCCAGGTGGTCAACATCTTCCCGCGCCTCACGGTCTTCGAGAACGTCCAGATCGCGGTCCTGTCGCGGGAGCGGAAGACCTTCCGGATGTTTTCGCCGGTCAGGGGCATGGCGGCGGAAGAGGTGGACCGGATCCTTGCAAACGTGGGTCTCCTCGAAAAAAGGGAGGTCGAAAGCGACCTGCTCTCCCACGGGGACCAGAAGGTCCTCGAGATCGCCGTGGCGCTCAGCGGAAAGCCGGAGCTCCTGATCCTGGACGAGCCCACGGCAGGGATGGCGCCGGAGGAGACGGAGCGCTGCATCCGGCTGATCCAGAAGCTGTCCGACGAGTTCGGGCTTACGATCCTGTT
>JBLNFH010000217.1:0-6478 GCA_050263475.1 Deltaproteobacteria bacterium | reverse complement strand
TCGGACGCCGGCGCGGCGATCTCCCAGATCCTGAAGGACGAATTCAACCGGGGGACGCAGAAGACGCGCAGCGTCGCCTTCTCCCTCGCGCGGAACACGACCGACAAGGCGGTCGACCCCTCGAAGGGCACGGTCCAGAGCGCGACGGTGGAATATGCCGGCGGCCCGTTCGGGGGGGACAGCGAGTTCGTGAAATACTTCCTGAACGCCAAGGCATACTACCCCGTCCTGTGGACGTCGGTCCTGAGCGGGAACATTCTCTGGGGCCACACGGTCAGCACCGAGGGGGGGCGGGTCCCGATCTTCGAGCGGTTCTTCCTGGGAGGACCGTACAGCATCCGCGGGTTCCGGGCGCGCACGGTGTCGCCGGCGGACCCGAACACGGGGGAGCTGATCGGCGGGAACAAGGAGCTGGTCGCGAACGTGGAATACATCTTTCCGCTGTTCAACGAGATCGGGTTCAAGGGGGTCCTGTTCTTCGACACGGGCAACTCCTACCGGCAGGGCGATTGGCCCTGGAACGGTCCGCAGCTGAAATATGCGGCGGGGGCGGGGATCCGCTGGTACTCCCCGATGGGTCCGCTCCGGTTCGAGTGGGGATGGAACCTCCACCCGGCGCCGGGGGAAAGCAAGCGGGTGGCCGAATTCACGATCGGGACGGCATTCTAGACAAGGAGGAAACGGAGATGAGGCTCGGGAAGACATGGGGTACGGCGGTGGCGTTCGCGGCGGCGCTGTGCGTCGCGGGCGCGGCGCGCGCGGAAACGATCAAGATCGCGGTGATCGACGTGAACAAGATCCTGAACGAGTCCGCCGTGGGAAAGGAAGCGAAGAAGAAGATCGAGGTCCGCTACGAGGAGCTCAAGAAGCGGATCGAGGCGAAGCAGGAAGAGGCGAAGAAGATCAAGGACGAGATCGACAAGCAGAAGATCCTCCTGGGGAAGGAGAAGCTCAAGGAAAAAGAGGATGCGCTCGCCGCGCGCGTCTCCGAGCTGCGGCAGATGACGCAGGAGGGGGAGAAGGAGATGCAGACCCGCCAGGGGGAGCAGACCCGGGAGGTGCTGAAAGTCATCGAGGGGCAGCTGGACAAGGTGGTGAAGGCGGAGAAGATCGACCTGGTGCTGGACAAGACCCAGGGAGGCGTCGTCCATTATGTTCCCACCCTGGACATCACGGACAAGGTGCTGGAGATGGTGAACAAGGAGAAGGCCGGTGGGAAGTGAGATCCGCCTTTCCGACCTCGCGGCGCGCGTGGGGGCGCGCCTGGAGGGGGAGGGGGACGGGATCGTCCACGGGGTCGCGCCGATCGAGACGGCCGGCCCCGGGGAGGTGACGTTCCTCTCGAATCCGAGGTATGCACGCTTCGCCCGCGAATCGAACGCCTCGGCGATCATCGCGAAGGAGCGGGTCCAGGGAACGCGTGCGGCCTTCCTCCTTTCCGACAACCCGTACTTCACGTTCGCCTGCGTGGTCGAGCTGTTCCATCCCCCCGTGCGCCGGCCCGCGGGGATCTCGCCCGCGGCCAGCATCCACCCCGGGTCGCGGTTGGGGAAGGATGTGGCCGTCTCCCCCTTCGTCGTCGTGGAAGAGGGCGCCGCCGTCGGGGACCGGACCGTGCTTTCGGCCGGCGTCGTCGTGGGGGAGGGAGCCGTCGTGGGGGAGGATTGCCTGCTCTACCCGCACGTCGTCCTGTACCACGGCGTCCGCGTCGGGTCCCGGGTGATCCTCCACGCGGGGTGCGTCATCGGGAGCGACGGTTTCGGGTTCGCCCCCACGCCGGAAGGGTACCGGAAGATCCCCCAGGTGGGCACGGTCGAAATCGGGGACGACGTGGAGATCGGCGCCAACACCGCGGTGGACCGCGCCGTGCTGGGCGTGACGCGCATCGGCCGGGGGACCAAGCTGGACAACCTGGTGCAGGTCGGGCACAACGTGACGATCGGCGAGCACACCGTGATCGCCGGGCAGACGGGCATCGCGGGGAGCTGCAGGATCGGCAGCCGGGTGATGATGGGCGGGCAGGTGGGCCTGGCGGGGCACCTCGAAGTGGAGGATGGCATCATGCTGGGGGCGAAGTGCGGGGTGGCCGACACGCTTCGGGTGTCGGAGGCGCGCGTCTGGTCGGGGACCCCGGCGGTCCCGCACCCGACGTGGCTCCGGATGTCGATGCTGCTGCCGAGGCTGCCGGAGCTGTTCCGGCGGGTGAAACGGCTGGAAGACGCCAATATTCCGAAGGGGGAGGAATAAGATGTTCAACATCCAGGAGATCATGGACCTCTTGCCGCATCGCTACCCGTTCCTGCTGGTGGACCGGGTCGTCGAATACGAGCCGGGGGTGCGGATCGTGGGGCTGAAAAACGTGACGATCAACGAGCCGTTCTTCGCCGGCCATTTCCCCGGCCATCCCGTCATGCCGGGGGTCCTGATCGTGGAGGCGCTTGCGCAGACCGGGGGGATCCTCGCGTTGAAGGCGATGGGAGGGGGGAAGAAGCTCGCCTATTTCGCCGCGATCGACAACTGCCGGTTCCGGCGGCCGGTCGTGCCCGGGGACCAGCTGCGGTTCAACGTCGTCATCACCGCCCGCCGGGGGCCGGTGTGGAAGATGCACGGCGAGGCGCGGGTGGGGGACGCCCTTGTCGCGGAAGCCGACCTGATGGCCACGATCCCGGATTCGTCGGCCGAGAAAGCCCCGGAAGGGGCGGGGAGATGATCCATCCCACCGCGATCATCGACCCCGAGGCGCAGCTGGGCGAGGGCGTCGCGGTCGGCCCCTTCACCGTGATCGGTCCGAAGGTGACGATCGGCGACCGGTGCGACATCTCCTCCCACGTCCAGATCGCCTCGCACGTCCGCATGGGGAAGGACAACCGCGTGTTCTCGTTCGCCTCCATCGGCGCCCCCCCGCAGGATTTGAAATTCAAGGGGGAGGACACCCGGGTGGAGATCGGGGACGGCAACACGATCCGCGAGTACGTGACGGTGAATCGCGGGACGGCGCACGGCGGGGGAGTGACCCGCCTGGGCAGCCAGACGCTCCTCATGGCCTACAGCCACGTCGCCCACGACTGCCAGGTGGGAGACCGGGTGGTGGTGGCCAATGCCGCGACGCTTGCCGGGCACGTCGAGATCGGCGTCGGCGCGATCATCGGCGGGCTCGTCGGGATCCACCAGTTCGTGCGGATCGGGGAGTTCTCGATGGTCGGCGCGCTCTCCGGAGTCCCGCAGGACGTGCCCCCGTACGTGACCGCCGTCGTGGCGCGCCCGGCGAAGGGGCCGTCCCTCTATGGCCTGAACATCATCGGCCTGAAGCGGAACAAGTTCTCGGAGGAGGCGATCTCGGCGCTGAAAAAAGCCTACCGGATCCTGTTCCGGTCCGGGGCCCCGATGAGCGACGCCCTCGCGAAGGTCGATGCGGAAGTGGAGCCGCTCCCGGAGGTGCGGCGACTGGTCGACTTCATCCGGGCGAGCAAGCGCGGGGTCTTGAGGTAGCGCCATGGCGGGCGGCGGACCGTTGCGGGTCGGGGTCATCGGGGTGGGGTACCTGGGCCGCCTGCACGCCCAGAAGCTCGCGTCGTTTTCCGATATCGCCTTCACGGGAGTGTGCGACGCCGACCCCGCCCGGGGGAAGGCCGTGGCGCAGGAATGCGGGACCGCATATTTCCCCGATCCCTCGAGGCTGATCCGGGAGGTGGACGCCGTGTCCATCGCCGTCCCCACGACCGCACACTACCGCGTGGCCATGGATGCGATGCGGGCGGGGGTGCACGTCCTCCTCGAAAAGCCGATCACGGGGGACGTCCGCGAGGCGCGCCGCCTGGTGCGGGAGGCGGAACGCCGGAAGCTGGTGTTCCAGATCGGCCACGTGGAGCGGTTCAACCCGGCGGTCCGGGAAGCGGCGTCCCTGCTCGCGGAGCCCCGGTTCATCGAGTGCCACCGCCTGGGCCCGTTCGGGGGCCGCGGGACGGACGTGGACGTCGTGCTGGACCTGATGATCC
Organism: Deltaproteobacteria bacterium; assembly: GCA_050263475.1. GTDB lineage: Bacteria > Desulfobacterota > Deferrimicrobia > Deferrimicrobiales > Deferrimicrobiaceae > FEB-35. The sequence goes on along the minus strand of JBLNFH010000217.1, from coordinate 2,483 downwards.
ACGACCTCGACCTGATCCTTTCGTTTGTCCGCTCCCCCGTCCGGCGCATCCAGGCGGTCGGCGTCCCCGTGATCTCCCCGAACGTGGACATCGCGAACGCGCGGCTGACCTTCGCCAGCGGGTGCGTCGCCAACGTGACGGCCTCCCGGGTGTCCGCGCGCAAGCAGCGCAAGATCCGGATCTTCCAGGAGGACACCTACGTCTCGATGGATTTCGTGGAGCACACAATCCAGATCTTCCGCCGGACCCGCCCCCACGGCCCGGAGAGCCCGCCGGAAATCACCGGCGAGCTCCTGGAGACGGAAAAGGGGGATTCGCTCCGGGACGAGATCGGCTCCTTCGTGGAGTGCGTCCGGACCGGCTCCGCCCCGCTGGTTTCGGGGGTGGAGGGACTTGCGGCGCTGGAAACCGCCTTCCGGATCCTGCGCTGCATGAGGAGAAGTTGAGCCCTGGGAACCAGAGTCTATTCATCCTCTGCGGGGAGCCGTCGGGGGAGGCGTATGCGGCGAGCGTCGCGCGCGCCTTCCGGCGGCGGTACCCCGGGGTCCCGATGGAGGGGATCGGAAGCTCCGCGCTCGAGTCCGAGGGGGTCCGTCTCTTCCGGGACTACGGGTCGATCTCCGTTGTGGGGATCCTCGAAGTGGTCCGTCATCTTCCGGCGGTCGTTTCGGCGCTGCGCGACGCGAAGCGCCGCGTCGGGGGGGGCGGCGTGGGAGCGCTGCTCCTCGTCGATTTCCCGGACTTCAATTTCCGGGTCGGCAGGGAGGCGCACCGGAGGGGCGTCCCGGTGATCTATTACGTCCCCCCGCAGCTGTGGGCGTGGAGGGTGGGGCGGGCCCGGGAGCTCGCGGCGTTCACGAAGGGCGTCGTGGTCCCGTTCCCGTTCGAGGTGCCGATCCTCGAGGAGAGCGGCGTGAACGTGCGGTTCGCCGGCCATCCGCTGCTCGATGAGCTGGCCCCGGTACTGGACGCTCCGCCCGACCCCGCGCGATTCGGCATTCCGCCGGGGAAAAGGGTCGTGGGGCTGCTTCCGGGCAGCCGAAGCGGCGAGATCCGCGCGCATTTGCCGGTCCTGACCGCCGCCGCGCGCCGGATCTCGGATGCGTTTCCCGACGTCCATTTCGCGGTACCGCTGGCGTCCCCCCGCTTTCGCGACGCCGTCGACCGCGAGCTGCTCGGGAACGGGCTGCCGGCCGCGGTGGTGGATTCCGGACGCCACCTCCTTCTCCGGGGCATGTTCACGGCCGCCGCCGCGTCGGGCACGGCGACGCTGGAGCTTGCGCTTCTGGGCGTCCCGCCGGTGATCGTGTACCGCACCTCGGCGCTGACCTACTGGATCGGGAAGAGGATGGCGAAGGTGTCCTCCATCGGGCTGCCGAACCTGGTCGCGGGGGAGCCGTTCCTGCCCGAGCTGCTCCAGGAGGACTGCAATCCGGAAAGGGTCGCCGGGGAGATCTGCGCCCTGCTGGCGGACCCGGCGCGCCGGGATGCGCTTGCCGCCCGGTGCCGGTCCCTGAGGGCGGCGCTTTCGGGCCCGGGCCCTTCGGAGGCCGTCGTCGACATGCTGGCGGCGGAGGCGGGGGAAGCATGGGGATGACGATCTACCGCAGGATGCTCGAGTACGTCCGTCCGTACACGGGGCGGCTGGTCCTCGCGATGGCGTTCATGGTGTGCGTGTCCGCCTTCCACGGCTCGATCGCCTTCCTCGTCAAGCCCGCACTGGACGACGTCTTCATCAAGAAGGACGCCTCCCGGCTTGCGCTGATCCCCCTGCTGGTGCTCTGCGTCTATCTCGCGAAGGCCGTGTTCGAGTTCTCGCAGGCGTACCTGATGAGCGGCGTCGGCCAGCGGGTGATCCGGGACATCCGCGAGCGGCTGTACCGGCACCTGCAGTCCCTGTCGCTTTCCTTCTACATGAAGCATTCCACCGGGGTCCTCATGTCCCGGGTGCTGAACGACGTTGCGCTCATGCAGGGGGCGGTGACGGAGGCGGTCACCGGCCTGATCAAGGATTTCTTCACGGGGATCTTCCTGGTCGGCGTGGTCTTCTACCGGGACTGGCAGCTGGCCCTTGTCGCCCTGGTGGCGTTCCCGCTGGCCTTCTGGCCGATCCTGAAATTCGGCAGGAAGATGCGGAAGACCAGCATCAAGACCCAGGAAGTGACCGGGGGGCTCACGGCCCACCTGCAGGAGACGATCAGCGGGGCGAAGCTCGTCAAGGCCTTCGGCGCGGAGGAGTACGAGGTGGACCGCTTCACGGCGCGGAACGCCGATCTCTTCCGGCTCAGCATGAAGATCGTCAAGGTGCAGTCGCTCACCTCCCCCTTGTCGGAGACGTTCGCCGGGATCGGCGCGGCGGCCGTGATCTTCTACGGCGGCTACAGCGTCGTGAACGGGCACAGCACCCCGGGAAATTTCTTCTCCTTCATGACGGCGCTCTTCATGCTGTACGAGCCGGTCAAGCGCCTCTCCCGCGTCAACAA
>JBLNFH010000216.1:0-5031 GCA_050263475.1 Deltaproteobacteria bacterium | reverse complement strand
GGAATCGGTGGGCGCGATGAAGGACAACAAGATCGATGCCTTCATCTGGTCGGGCGGCCTTCCCACGGCGGCCATCGTCGACCTGGGCGCTACCCCGGGCGTGAAGATCAAGCTCCTGGACCATTCCGACGCCATCCCCGCCATGGTGAAAAAATACGGTCCTCTCTACGTCAAGGACAAGATCCCCGCGAAGACGTATCCCGGCCAGGAGAAGGACGTGAGCATCCTCTCGGTATGGAACATCCTGGCGGTCAACGAGAAGATGGACGAGAAGCTGGCCTATGCAATCACGAAGACGATCTTCGAGAAGAAGGCGGAGCTCGTGGCCGTGCACAAGGAAGCCCAGCACATCGATCTGGAAAACCAGCTCAAGGGGGGATCGCCCATCCCGTTCCATCCCGGCGCCTTGAAGTATTTCTCGGAGAAGGGCGTGAAAAGGCACTGAACGGATCCGGAGCGAGCATGGCGCGGCGTCTGCCCCTCCTGCTGCTTGCCGTCGCGGGGGGGGCTTTCCTCTTCTGGCCGGCGACCGCGCTCGTCTTCGAGAATGACGGGCGAGGGATCGTCGCCCGGTTCCCCGTGAAGACGGGGGATGCGTTCTCCATCACCTACCAGCACTCCATTTACCGCCAGCCGGTGGTCGAGGAGTTCTCGGTGGGACCGGGCGGGGAGCTGGTCCTGACCGGCGTTCGCAGCGATAGCGGAGCGGTCCTCGAATACTTCGGATTCAGCGACTCCCGGCCGTTCCACGCCATGGACCGGCCGATGCGGACGATCGTGTTCCGCGTGGCCGTGGAAGGGGCGCAGACACTGACGCTGGGCGGCCGGCGGACCTCGTTCCTCAGCCTGGGCGATCCCGGCGACCGGATCACGCTCCGGCTGGCGGACGTTTCCCTGGCGACCCGCGGGGCCGGGTGGGCTGCAGGACCGTTGCGGCGGATGTCACTCTTCACATGGGCGGAGAGAAGGCGGTGACCGACAAGAAGATCGATGAACCCGGGAGGGAAACCCCCGGGCTGGAAGTGGGAGTCAGCGAGGAGGCCCTCAAGGAAGCCGAAAAATATGTGGAGGCCGAGGAGGGGGCGGCCAGCCACTTCAAGGGGAAAATCCGGGCATTTCTCGTCGCGGCGGGCGTGCTCATGTCGCTCTTCCACCTGTACGCGGCCTACGGGATCGTCCCCGCCCAGATCCTTCGGCCCATCCATGTGGGCTTCGTCCTCTTCCTCACGTTTTTCCTCTTCCCGGCCGCTCCCCGCTTCCGCGACCGGATCATGGCGTACGACGTGGTTCTGGCTCTGCTGTCCGTCGCCGCCGTCGTCTACATGCTGGTCGACGTCGACGACTTCATCTACCGGGCCGTCACTCCCACCCGCTGGGATCTTTTCTTCGGTACCGCGTTGATCCTGCTCATCCTGGAGGCGCTGCGCAGAACATCCGGCTGGATCATGCTGGGGGTCGTGGCGCTCTTCCTGGCGTACGCCATGTTGGGGGCCTACCTGCCGGAGCCCTGGTCCCACCGCGGGTACGACCTGGATCGCCTCGTCGGTCAGATGTACATGACGCTGGAGGGGATCTTCGGGACGCCCATCGACGTCTCGTCCACGTTCATCATCCTCTTCACGATCTACGGGGCCATTCTCCAGTTCTCGAACGCCGGAAAGTTCTTCATCGACTTCTCGTTCACGGCGCTCGGCGGATCCCGCGCGGGGGCCGGGCGGACGATCGTTCTATCCTCTTTCCTGCTGGGAGGTCCTTCCGGGAGCGGCGTCGCCACGACGGTGACCCTGGGAGCGGTGGCCTACCCCCTGCTCGCCCGCGCGGGGTACGGGAAAAACGCCGCCGGGGGCCTCCTCGCGGCCGGGGGGCTCGGCGCCATACTGTCGCCGCCGGTGCTGGGCGCTGCCGCCTTCCTGATCGCGGAGTTCCTCAAGATCAGCTACCTCGACGTGATCCTGATGGCGACGATTCCCACGTTCCTGTATTACCTCTCCCTTTTCGTCATGGTGGAGATCGACGCGCGGAAGCTCGGCATGCAGCGCGTTGAGATCCAGGGCTCCTCGAGCCTGTGGACGCTGACGCGCCGCTACGGGTTCCACTTCACGTCCCTGGTGGCCATCGTGGTCTTCATGCTGCTGGGCTACACCGCCATCGCGGCCGTATTCTGGGCCACGGCCATCGCCGTCGTCTTAAGCTTCCTGCGCAAGGATTGCGCCCTGTACCCCAAGAAGCTCGTCGAGGCGCTCAACGCGGGTTCGGTGGGGGTCCTGGGGGTCGCGGTGACCTGCGCCGCGGCCGGCCTGATCGTCGGCGTTGTCACCCTGACGGGCCTCGGGCTCAAGTTCAGCGCCATCATCATCCGGTACGCGGGCAGCAGCGTCCTCCTGACGGCGGTCTACAGCGGGATGATCGTCTGGATCATCGGCCTTGCCGTGCCGGTCACGGCATCGTATATCATCTGCGCGGTGATCGTGGCGCCGGCGCTCACGCACCTGGGCGTGCCCGATTTCGCGGCCCACATGTTCATCTTCTATTACGCCGTGCTCTCCGAGGTCTCACCCCCCACCGCGCTCTCGCCGTTCGCGGCGGCCGCCATCACGGGAGGCAACCCCTACAAGACGACGCTCCAGTCCTGGAAGTACACGCTCCCGGCCTTCATCTTCCCGTTCATCTTCGTGCTGGACCCTGCCGGCGTGGGGATCCTCCTCAAGGGACCGTGGACGGAGGTGGCGTGGACGAGCCTCACGGCCGCCGTCGGGATCGTTGCCCTGGCCGGCGGCGTGCAGGGGTGGCTGTTCCAGAAAACCTTCCTTGCGGAGCGCTTGTTCCTGATCGCCGCGGGGCTGCTCCTGGTCTATCCCAAGACGATGTTCAACGCCGTCGGAATCGGACTGGTTGCCGTCGTGGCGGCCATGCAGTTCGGTTTCCTCCCCCGACTCCGGTTTTCTTCGCCAGGAGGATGACGACGTCAGAGAAACCGAACCAGGCCGGCACCCAGGATGTCGTCCACGCAACGCTTCGCGAGATCGCGCACCCCCTCATCCAGTTCCTGAACGAGCCGCAAGAAGTCGTCCTTCGCCCATTCCTCCGGCGGGATCTCCGCGCTCCGATGCTCCAACGTTGTTTCGAAGATCCTCGCCCCGTCCATCGTCCGCACGATTTCCGCCCGCAACGTGACGACAACGGAAAGCGGCTGGTCCTTCCCGTCCCGGCCCTCGAAAGCGACACGGGCAATCCCCACGCGGAGAGCGGCGTCGATCCCTGAATCGTTCAACTCCCGGAGGAACCGCGCCCCGTCACCGCCGTTCTTCGCAGGAAGTTCATCGGGCAAAATCGGGACGTGGAGCCTCTTCCGGGCCTCCTCCTTCATCAACCGGGCGAACCCTTCCTGGATTCTCAAGGAGGCGAGGCGCCTCTGGGTTGCGTCGTCGGGATCCGACACCTTCTCGTAGGGAGCACCTGCCCAGGATCCCTTCACTCCCTCGATCACTGCGTTCACGGCGCCCACGCTGAGCATCACCGCGGCAAACACCGCAAGGACGACGGCATCGCTTCCCCCGCTTCCTCCCTGCAATCCCGCGGAACCGTGGGCGATGCCCTGGGCCACGGCGGCGGCTCCATTTAAAAAACCCCTGCCGGCCCCCCGCAGCGCGCCGACCATTCGGCTGTTTCCCATCCGGACCACGTTGAATTCGGGAACATCCTCCCACGGGATCACCGCGAGGGCATGAATCGTCTTCGAGGGGGAAACGTCCGGCGGGATCGTGGAACGGTTTGCCGCGCACCCCGCGAAGGTCAGGGAGAGGATGCAGGCCCAGGTGAGAATCGTCCGGCGGAACGGGGTCCCGCGCATGTCTCCTCCGGCAAGATACCGCCCGATTCCAATTGTAGACAAAATCCCGAGCGGTTTCCCTGGCAAAGTGCGATGGCTGCGTATGGGGTTGGAACGTTTATCGGGGGAGGGTCGGCAAACCAGGGGTCGGGGATTTTTCCACTGGGCGCTACTTGGGTTCCTTCGAACTGGACGTGCGCAGGCAATTCGTAGAGATTGTGAAGTCGTCTTCCTCGTTGGCCACCAGGTACAAAAAACCGCAATCCATGCAATCTTTAATCTTCACGGCGTTGTCTCCATGAACTTTACCGAAGCAGAAGGTCCCCGCGATGTCCCAGCAACAACGCCCTGCGTTTTTTCCGCCATTGATTCCATCGCTCGTGCGGTCGGTTGCGGCGGGGCATACGCCATGCGCTTCCGCGAGTTTCCCCCCGGGTTGCCGTTCACACCGGATAAAATCCCAGCAATTGATTTTGGAATTCGTATCCAAATTTTCACTCGATGGGGATATGACCCGCGCGACAGGTGGCTTGAACCTCTAACTCCTCAATCAAACTTAATAGGAGGGCATACTAACACGTTTTTTACCCGTGCAGAAAAAGTTTGTGGTCGCATCTCCTTGCGGGGAAATATACTGGTAAGGAAAGGACGCTGAAAGCGGTTTCCCAGGGAGAGGCGTCACCCAGCCACCCGTCGGGTCCGGGATTTCTCGAGAAAGAGGTTTCGGACCCCGAAGAAGACGGCCGTAAAGGGAATACCCCCTCCCGGCCGCGACGATCGAATCATCGGATTTCCTGTATGGACGCGATCCTGCCGGCGGTGTGCGAAATGCGCGAGCCATCATTTCACCAGGGTCCCGCGGGCCGTTCGCCCTGATCGGGATCGGTGACGGATTCGGGAAAACCGTCAAATGGCAGGCATCGGAGGGCAACCCGCACGAACCAACCAGCCAAGGAGGAGACGATGGCCGACCATGGGCTGACGCGAAGGGGGTTCATCCGTACCGCGGGGGTGGTTACCGCGCTCGCGGCCGCCGGGAAATTTCCCATTGATCTGTTCGCCGCAGAAAAACCACGATTGGTCCGCTACCCGGAGAAGACCGACCTGATCCTCCTGACATCCCGGCCGCCCCAGCTCGAGACCCCGCAACACTTCTTCAAGGAGCTGCTGACGCCGAACGACGCCCTGTTCGTCCGGTGGCA
>JBLNFH010000215.1:0-16875 GCA_050263475.1 Deltaproteobacteria bacterium | reverse complement strand
CATCCGGGCGGGGCAGGCGGTCAAGGTCCGGCTGGAAGGCGACCCCGTGGAGCACGCGGGCCGCGTCGTCCGGCTGAGCCCGGCCATCCAGGAGCAGAACCGCACGATGGTGGTGGAGGCCGAGGTGGCGAACCGGGAGGGGCGGCTCCGACCCGGTGCGTTCGCGAAGGCCGATATCGTGGTGGATGCCGACCGCTCCGCCGTCCTCGTCCCCGCCCGGTCGATCGTCACGTTCGCCGGCATCGAAAAGGTTTTCGGGATCAAGGACGGACGCGCCGTCGAGATGCGGATCCGGACCGGCCGGCATGCCGGCGAGCGGGTGGAAGTTCTCGAGGGGCTGCCCCGGGGCGTGCCGGTCGTTGTCGATCCCGGCAGCCTCATCGGGGGGCAGGCCGTCGTTGTGACGAAGTAGGCCGCCCATGCAGAAGCTTGCGGAAGTCTGCATCCGCCGTCCGGTTTTTGCCGCGATGCTCATCCTGTCGCTGGCCGTCGTCGGCGCCGCCAGCTATTTCCGCCTCGGGGTCGACCGGTTCCCATCGGTAGACCTTCCCACCGTATCGGTCCGCACCCAGCTGCCCGGGGCGTCTACCGAGGAGGTGGAGACCGAGATCTCCAAGCGCATCGAGGAGGCGGTCAACACCGTCGAGGGGATCGACGAGCTGCGTTCGATCTCGGGCCCGGGATCGTCGGTCGTGATCGTCACCTTCAACCTCAAGCGGAACATCGACACGGCCACGCAGGACGTGCGGGACCGCGTCGCCACCGTCCTTCGGGACCTGCCGGAGGATGCGACCGCGCCCCTGATTTCGAAATTCGACAACGACCAGCAGCCGGTCCTGACGGTGGCCCTGGCCGGCGACCGTCCCCTGCGGGAGCTGACGGAGCTCGCCGACAAGGTGGTGAAGATCCGCCTGGAGCGATCGTCGGGGGTGGGCGAGGTCCGGATCGTCGGGGGGCTCGAGCGTGCGGTCAACATCTGGGTGGAGGCGGACCGGCTGGCCGCCTTCCAGCTCCCGATCACCGCCGTTCGCGACGCGATGGTCCGGCAGAACACGGACGCGGCCGGAGGCAACGTCACCAGCGGCGCCCGGGAAGAGAACCTGCGGACGATCGGGCGCCTGGCGGACCCCAAGTCCTTCGACGATCTCGTGGTCGCCTCGGTCGACGGGGTCCCCATCCGGGTGCGGGACATCGGAAGGGCGGAGGACGGGACGAAGGAACAGCGATCCACGGCCCGGCTCAACGGCGTCCCGACCGTGATCCTCGAAGTGCGGCGCCAGTCGGGGGCCAACACCGTCGCCGTCATCGAGGCCGCCAAGAAAAGCCTCGCCGCCGCCGCGGGGGAGCTGCCGGCGGGAGTCGGGATCACCGTCGTCCAGGACCAGTCCCGCTACATCTTCGCCGCGCTGCACGAGATCAACGTGCACCTGATCCTGGGGAGCATTCTTGCCTCCCTCGTCGTATTCGCCTTCATGCGGAGCTGGCGTTCGACCGCAATCGCCGCAGTGGCGATCCCCGCTTCGGTGGTCTCCACCTTCGGCATGATGTGGGCGCTCAACTTCACCCTGAACAGCGTGACGATGCTCGCCCTCGTCCTGATGGTGGGGATCGTGATCGACGACGCGATCGTCGTGCTCGAGAACATCTTCCGGTTCGTCGAAGAGAAAAAGATATCGCCGTTCGCGGCCGCCCGCGCGGCGACGGCCGACATCGGCCTGGCCGTGACGGCGACGACGTTCTCGCTGGTCGTCATCTTCATCCCGGTGTCGTTCATGTCGAGCATCTCCGGCCGCTTCCTCTACCAGTTCGGGATCACGGCGGCCGTGGCGGTCCTCGTGAGCCTGCTCGTCTCCTTCACCCTTACCCCCATGATGAGCGCGCGGCTCCTGGGAGGGGAGGGCGGAAAACCGGCCCCCCCCGACGGCGCTCCCCGCTCCCGCGCCGGGTTCTACCGGTGGCTGGACCGCGGATACGAGCGGGCGTTGTCCTTCTCCCTGCGCCACAGGACCGCGGTCGCCCTGCTCGCGCTGGGAGTCATCCTGTCGGCCATCCCCCTGTACCTGCTGATCCGCCAGGACTACCTGCCGGCCAATGCGGACGAGGGGGAATTCAACGTGACCGTGACCGCTCCCCAGGGGATCAGCCTTGCCGGCATGGACGAGATCCTGCGCGGCATCGAGGCCGAGGTGCGTTCCGTGAACGGGGTCCGGCTGGTGCTGGCGACGGCGGGGGGCGGGTTTCTCGGCTCCGTGAACGACGCCAGGGTGTACGTCGGGCTGGCCCCCCACGAGGAGCGCGTATTTTCGATACCGCGGTTGTTGCGGGGGATCGTTCACGGCCGGCCGGGGACGGCGTTCCGGGGGAACGTCTCCCAGCGCGAGGTGATGTCGGAGGTCCGGCGGAGACTGCGAAGGTATCGCGATCTGCGGATCGCGGTCCGCAACATCGTCGGGTTCAATATCGGCGGCGGCAGCTTCGACATCGACTTCGTGATCCGGGGGCCGGAGCTCCAGGCGCTGTCGACGTATGCGGAACGGCTCCGGGACCGCCAGGAGACCCTCGGTCTCATGGATGCCGACACGACGCTGAAGCTCGACAAGCCCGAGCTGCGCGTCCGGATCGACCGGGCCCGGGCCGCCGACCTCGGCGTCGATCCCGAGCGGGTCGGGACGGCGGTCCGGCTCATGGTGGGCGGGGACGAGGAAGTTTCCCGTTTTCTGGACCCATCCGTCAACGAAGACTACGACGTCTCGCTGCGGCTTCGCGATGCGGACCGGACCGACCCCGAGGCGATCGGCCGGCTGTTCGTTTCCCGGGAGGGAGGCGGGCTGGTGCAGCTTTCCAACATCGCGCACATTGAGCGGGTGCCGAGCGCCTCCCGCATCGACCATCTCGACCGGCAACGGGAGGTCCGCCTCCGTTCTTCCATAGCGCCGGGGTTCGCCCTGGCGGACCGGCTCGAGGCCATCCGGTCCGCGGTGGCGGGGATGAACCTGCCGCCCGGCTACACGACGCACGTCTCCGGACGGGGGCGGGAGCTCGAAAGGACGTTCGGGGAATTTCTCTGGGCCTTCGCGCTGTCGATCGTGTTCATGTACATGATACTCGCCTCCCAGTTCGAAAACCTCGTGCACCCGTTCACGATCCTGCTTTCCCTCCCGCTCTGCGTGCCGTTCGCGCTCCTTTCGATCTGGATTGCCGGCCACACCCTGAACCTCTATTCGGCGCTCGGGATCCTCGTCCTGTTCGGCGTGGTCAAGAAGAACGCCATCCTGCAGATCGACCACATGAACAGCCTGCGGGCGGAAGGACTGGGCCGGACGGAGGCGATCCTGCAGGGGAACCGGGACCGGCTCCGGCCGATCCTCATGACCACGCTCACGTTCGTGGCGGGCATGATCCCCCTGGCCGTCGGCACCGGGCCGGGGGCCGAGGAGCGCCGGGTGATCGCGGTGGTCGTGATCGGGGGACAGACGCTTTCGCTGCTCCTCACCCTGCTGGCCACGCCGGTCGTCTATTCGCTCCTCGACGATTTGGGCATCCTCCTGGGACGGCTCCTGCGCCTGCCCGCCCGGTCCCATCCGTCCCCGGAAGAAAAACTATCGCCCCCCCCGCGCCCGGAAGAGGAAATCTTTCGCACAGGCGAACCCCGGCAGTAAAAAGCCGTATCCAACACAATACCTGACCCGCCCGCATGGCTTCGAGGAAGCCTGTCGCGGGTTTCCGGCGGCGGTGAATGCGCGTGTATCGCGGTTCGCGTGACGGCCCGCAGCGGGCGGATCCTGGAGGTATCGCGCCATGTCCCGAAAGATCGCAGCGTCCGATACGAAACAGAAGGATCAGCGGGCCGCGCGGTACATGCAGGAGGTTCGCGACATCGTCAAGGCGGGGTTGAACCGCCGGGAGCTTCTCCGGATGGGGCTCGTGATGGGCGGGGCCGGAGCCGCGGCGCTTCAGGGACTGCGGGGCTTCAAGCCTTACTGGGCGCATGCCGATGGCGGCGTATCGTTCAACAGCCCCCCCAATACCCCCTTCGTCGATCCGCTCCCCGTTCCGTTCACCATGCAGCCGGTCCAATTGAACCCGGCGCCGACCCAAGGCGCGAATCCCTCTCCTTCGGCGGTTACGGGATTCCGGGAAGCCGCCCGCCCGGACCATCAGCACTGGGAGCAGTTCCTTCCCGTGGAGATGTACGAAAGCGTCGAACGGGCGGTCCTGCACGACTTCTACCCCGACATCGACGGGGTGCCGCCCTCCACCATTTGGGCCTTCGTGGAGGCGTCTACGGGCAGGGGGGGGCTTCTGCGAATCGAGGCGCGGTACGGGAAGCCGGTCGTCCACCGGGTCCACAACGCGCTCCCCGCGGACAACGGGGGGTTCGGGCTCAACCAGACCTCCACGCACCTGCACGGGGGGCACACGGCCTCCGAATCGGACGGGGGCCCGACCCATTTCTACGATGCGGGCCAATTCAAGGATTACCATTACCCCAATGTCCGGCCGGGTTTCGTCAAGACCCACCCCCAGACCACGTGGAACGGAAGGACCGTCCCCGGGGACGTGCGCGAGACGCAGAGCTACCTCTGGTTCCACGACCATCGGTTCGACTTCACCGCGCAAAACGTCTACAAGGGGCTGGCCTCCCTCTACACCCTCTATAGCGACGACATCCTTCTGGACACCGGCGACGAGACTACGGGGCTGCGACTTCCCAGCGGGGAATTCGACATCCCCCTGGTCTTCACCGATAAGGTCTTCGATCCCGCGACCGGGCAGCAGTTCTTCGACGTGTTCAACCTCGACGGGATCCTGGGGGACCGGTTTGCGGTCAACGGGAAGCTCCAGCCCTTCCTGGAGGTCAAACGGCGGAAGTACCGCTTCCGCATCCTGGACGGCGGCCCCGCACGCGTCTACGAATTCTTCCTGAGCAACGGGGATTCCTTCACCCAGCTCTCCACCGACGGGAACCTCCTGCCCCGCCCCCTCTTCCGGCGAAGCATCCGGCTGGAGCCGGCGGAGCGCACCGATGTGATCATCGACTTTTCCAGGGCGAAGATCGGGGACAGGATCTACCTGCAGAATCGCCTCGAGCACACGGACGGCCGGGGACCCACGGGGAAGATCATCGCCCCGACGAACCTCGTCGAGTTCCGGGTGACGGCGGATGTGCGCGAAGACCCCAGCCGGGTGCCGGTCACGATGCTGGATCTGCCCGACCGGAACATCCGGATCGCGCAAACCCGTCGATGGGACTTCGGTCGGTCTCAGGGCGCATGGGTCGTGAACGGGGAGTTTTTCGATCCCGGCAAGATCAGCGCATTTCCGAAGCAGGACACCGCCGAGATCTGGACGTTCAAGTCGGGAGGGGGGTGGCTGCACCCGATCCACAACCACATGGAGGAATTCCTCGTGCTGACCCTGGACGGGAACCCTCCGCCCGATCCATACGCCGGGCGGAAGGACACGATGGGGGTCGGGGAGCACGTGATCGGGACCGACAACATCGGGGAGGTACGGGTCCTCGTGCAGTTCCGGGACTTCCTGGGCGACTACCCGCTGCACTGCCACAACAACCTGCACGAGGACCACGCGATGATGGTCCGGTGGCAGGTCGTACCCTGAAGGCAAGGAGGGAGCCATGGACAGGAGAGAGTTTTTACTGGGAGGGCTTGCCGCCGCGACCCTGGGGGCCGCAGGGCTGGTATCGCCCCTGGCTCCACCGGGCTCCAGGGAGAAGAGAATATATGCGGGAGTTTCCGCCGACGAGCGCCGTCGAAGCCGGTTCCCGGAGGTCGTCCTCAAGACGCACCAGGGCAAGGAAGTCCGGTTCTACGAAGACCTGGTCCGGGGCAAGACCGTCCTGATCAATTTCTTCTACACGAACTGCGTGGGGGAGGCGCTATGCCCCACGACGACCGCGAACCTGGTCAAGGTCCAGGAGCTGCTGGGGAAAAGGGCGGGGCGCGACGTCTTCCTGTACTCCATCAGCCTGGATCCCGAGCACGACACCCCGACGGTCCTGAAACGGTACGCAAAGGGCTTCGGGGTGAGACCCGGGTGGCTCTTCCTTACGGGCGCCGCCGGGGATGTCGAATCCCTGCGGCGCAGCGTCGGCTTCGTGGATCCCGACCCCGTCCGGGACCGGGACCGAAGCCAGCACATCGGGATGGTCCGCTACGGGATCGAGCCCCTGGAGCGGTGGGCCTCGTGTCCATGCCTCAGCGACCCGAAATGGATCGTGAAGTACCTTTCCTGGATGGAGCCGGAAGGGGAGCGGCCCAGCGCATGGCCTCCGAAGAGGCCGTCCCGCCCCGTTTCGCTGTAAGCTTCCGTCGCGCCGTTCCCGTCGCGGGACCCGTGCGTCCCGAGGGACCCCCGGCATCGCCGCCGCCGGCCGATTGGGATACAATCGTGGTGCGTTCCACCGCGAAAGGAGCCGGCCATGTACGAGCGCATCCTGGTTCCGGTCGATGGCAGCGAAACCTCGAAGCGGGGGCTTGCGGAGGCGACCCGGCTTGCCAAGGAGCAGGGGAGCCGATTGCGGTGCCTCCACGTGATCGACGAGCACTTTCTTACCTTCGATTGCCTCGGAATCGGGTACCAGTCGAACCTGATGGAGAGCATGCGGCAAAACGGCAGGGCAACCCTGGAAGAGGCCACGGAACGCGTCAAGGAGGATGGGGTGTCGGTGGAATCCGTCATGCGGGACAGCGGGGGGCGCCGGGTGTCGGAAATGATCCTGGAAGAAGCCGGAACCTGGGGCGCCGAACTGATCGTCATGGGCACGCATGGCCGGCGCGGCTTCAGCCACCTTGCGCTCGGCAGCGACGCCGAGCTGGTCGTTCGCGAGAGCCCGGTCCCGGTCCTGCTCGTGCGGATCGCTCGATAGCGGCATCCTGCGGTTCTTCCCGTACCCGGGAGAAGAGGATCCCATGAAAGCCCTGCTGTGCACCGCCTTCGGCCCGATCGAAACGCTCACGGTCCGGGAGGCGCCATCCCCTCGCCCGGGTCCGTCCCAGGTCCTGCTCGACGTAAAGGCCGCCTCGCTCAACTTTCCCGACGTCCTGATGGTGCAGGGGCTCTACCAGGTGAAGCCGCCGCTCCCGTTCTCGCCCGGCGTGGAGATGTCGGGCGTGATCGTGGAGACCGGCGAGGCCGTGAAGGGATTCCGGCCGGGGGACCGGGTCATCGCCGTCGCCGGCTGGGGGGGCTTCGCCGAGGAGTGCGTGGCCGATGCCGACCGGCTGACGCCGCTGCCCGGGGGCATGGACTTCGTCACCGGCGCCGCCTTCCTCTATACGCATGAAACGTCGCTGCACGCCCTCAAGGACAGGGGCGGCCTTTGTGCCGGGGAAACCCTGCTCGTGCTGGGCGCCGCCGGGGGCGTCGGCCTTGCCGCCGTCGAGATCGGAAAGGCCATGGGCGCCCGCGTGATCGCCGCCGCCTCCAGCGAGGCCAAGCTGGACCTGTGCCGGCAGAAGGGCGCCGACGAAGTCATCGACTACGCCTCCGAAGACCTCCGGGAACGCATCCGCGAGCTTACCGGCGAGAAAGGCGTCGACGTCGTGGTCGACCCGGTCGGCGGCCCAACCACCGAGACCGCCCTGCGGGCATCGGCATGGAGGGGACGCCTGCTGGTCGTCGGTTTCGCCGCCGGCGGGATCCCGAAGATCCCCATCAACCTCGCCTTGCTCAAGGAGCGCTCCATCGTGGGCGTCTACTGGGGCGAGTCGGTACGGCGGGACCCCGAGAGCCACCTGCAAAACTCCAGGCAATTGATGGAGTGGTTCTCCGCCGGCAAGGTGACATCCGCCGTCAGCGAACGGGTACCGCTTCGCGATGCGCCCGCCGTCATGAAGAGGATGGCCGAGCGCAAGGTCCAGGGGAAAATCGTCATTCTGCCGGAAAGCTGATCCGATCGGTCGGACGGCGCCGCAGGAGCCTTCCCGGGTCCGCCGGGAAGGGTTCCTGCGCGCCTGCAGATGAAACAGCCGGCGAAGGAGACCTCGCCGTTCGCCGGGTTACTTCTTCTTGTGCGTCATCCCCTTGTGGAAGGCCCAGAGCTCCCCTCCGGGGTTCTGCTTCGTGTGAACCGCAACGCCGGCTTTCCCGGACTCCAGCGCTTCGAAAAGCTCCTTCACGGTCTTCCCTTTCATCGGGCCGGACAGGTTGTCGGCGGTGATATCGCCTTCGGCGAGCGTGCCCGACGTTTTCCCCGGGCGGAGGGAGGGCGCCTCCCCCTTCAGGGGGTAGACCCAGGTCAGGATCGCGGAAGGAGTGCCGTTGTCGCCCACTTCGTGGACATGCGCCATCGTCACGTTCTCGATCTTGTCCACGGTCAGCTTATAATGGATCGCATTGCCATCCTTGCTCATCTCGAACGTCGCCGTTCCGCCGGCGGAGGTTTTCACGTTCGGGACGGGAGCCAGCTTGACGGTGACCCTGTCGCCGTGCTTTCCCGCAGCCCATGCGACGCCCGCCGCAAGGAGCAGGACCGCCGAAAAGGCCCCCAAGGAAATACGTCCGGTCTTGCGCATGCCATTCTCCTTTCCTCGGATGATCGGTGATTGTGGTCCAGAACGTTCGATGACCATTTCCCCTCGACGGTTGCCTCCCGTTCACATCTCCTCATCGCGCTGCCTGGCCGCCGCGAGCGACGCCTCCGCCATCTGGCGGATCTTCCATCGCTCCTTTTCCGTCACGGGCCGGCGCGGGGGCGCGGGAAGCGGTGCGCGGTTCCGGAAACGGACGATGGATTGCCGGAATTCGCTGCCGGCCCCCGCCTGGCCGAAGCAGTAGGCTTCCTCGCCGTACTGGACCCCTTCCGTGAGGTTCCGGACGATCAGGTCCAGGGCCGAGCGAAGGACGGCCCCCCTTTTCCCGACGGTCTCGGCGTGGCGGAGATAGCGCTTGATGTACCCGTCCTCGGTCAGGACCGACGGATCGACGGGCCGGCCGGTATCCTCGTCGATCATGGGCTCCTCCCAAAGCCGCACCGCCCTGTGGCGCTCCTCCATGGCGCGGCGAAGGGTGCCGTCGGCGCCAAGGGCGTGGCCGACGGCGAGCCGGTACGCCCGGGCCAGCGAGTTCGAGGGCGTCAGCTCCGAGACCAGCCCGTGCGCGTAGGCCTCCTCCACGGTCATCGGATGGCCGGCAAGGATCGTGTCGGCCGCGAAGAGGAGCCCGCTCTTTTGCCCGAGCCGGGAATTTCCCGCCAGCAGCCGGACCAGGCGCTGGGTGCCCCCGAAACCCGGGATCAGGTTGATGACGGTCTCGGGCTGCCCCAGGTAAATGCGCGCGGCCCGGGAGGCGACCACGTAATGCGCGGCGGCGACGAGCTCGGCTCCGCCCCCCAGGGCCAGGCCGTTCAGGTTCAGGACGACCGGGATCCGGAACCCCTCGATGGCGCTCATCGTTTCCTGCGCGAGCGAGGCGAGCTCGGTGATCTGCTCATCGGAAAGCACGGAAAGCTCGTCGCTGTTCTGTCCCGGAACGAACGACCGCGTGCCTTCGGCGGTGAGCACCACGGCCTTGACGGCGCCCTCTTCCCGGATCCGGCGGAACAGGCACCGCAGCTGCTTGCCCGCATCGCCGCGGAACCAGTGCAGGTCCGTGTTGCGCAAGGTGTTGCTCTTTTTGGGGACGTTGAGCCGGAACTCCACCGTGGCGATGGACCCCTCCGCGCCGACGGGGTGGAGCAGCAGCCGCAGGAGAGACAGCTCCTCGGCGATCTCGACCCCCTGCGCCAGCAGCAGGTCGCGCTCGGAGCGGACCGAGTCCAGGTTCGTCGTCATCCGGTAGGCGGTGGAACCCGGAGCCAGGCCATTCCACTGATCGCTGAAACCGCTCGGGACCGCATCCGCATCGAGGACCCGGTCCGGACCGTGCAGGGTATAGATCCCCCGGTCGATCTTGTCCCGGAACGCCTGGGCCTCGTGGGGCTCGTACATATGGGATCCGGCCATCCGGACGATCTTCTCCCGCGCCGTCGCGGCGTCGCCCGCTTCCGCCGGGTTGGCGGGGACGAGGAGGGTCCGCTGCGGCATCCACCCCTGGGCGAGGTTCCAGGTAAGCGTCTGCCGCGAGGAGGTCTCCCCGTATACCAGGCGTCCGGTCTGCTCGGTCAGAAGCGCCACGTTCAACGCGAGGCGGTCCCGCCTGCCGCTGTCCCAGATGGCGTCCCACAGCCCGGAAACGTTGGTGTTGTAGGCGGCCAGCGCGTTCTTGACCACGCTCACGGTTTCGGTGGCGAACCGGGCCTGGGCATCGCGGCCGGGCCAGCTTTGGTGGGCTTCCCTCCCGGGGGCGAACCGGCCCTCGTCCACGTCGGGCATGTGGTCGGGCCACAGCAGCTTCTTCTTTCCCTCGCCGCCGCGCAAGGCTTCGACGTTCTGGATCCGGGTCCTTCCGAAGTGTGCCGCGGCATCCTCCCGGCGCAACAGGAGGTTCTGCTGCTCCGGGGTATCGGCCAGCACCGTCACCCTTCCCCCGAGCCGCGCGGCCTCCGCGATGGCCTCGAGGGCCATGGCGTCCAGCCCCTCCCCGCCGGCGTTGGCGCCGTAGTGGACCAGCACGTTCTCCCCGAGCCGAATGTCCGCCCCGTCCGGCCCCAAGGCCTCCTCCGCCGAAAGCGCCGCGTCGTAGCCGTTGAACGTCCCGTAGAGGCCGAAGGCCCCGGAGAACCACGCGATGCGGCTGCCCTGGGGGCTTGGCCGCAGGAGCCGGAAATCCGCCGCGGTCAGCCCCCGCCCGGCGTGCTGCAGGATCTTGGTGGGCCGGTACCTCGGGGGAACCGATACGACGAGACGATCCACCGCTTCCTGCCACGCCGCCAGCCCTTCCGGATCGTCGACGGGCGCAGGCCGCAGGGCAAGCCCATGCTCCTCCCGGAGGATGAAGCACAGGTCGGCGTTGGGGTGGCGGCGGCGGACGAGGTTTGCCGCCTCGCGGTCGCGAACGTAGGCAAGGATGGGTATCCGAAGTGCCGACGCCATGTAGATCGCCAACCCGCCGGTGTGGCCGCTACCGCCGTGGACCAGCAGGGCGTCCTTCGATGAGAGGTCCAGCTTGGACGGGGAGAACAGGGCGTGCTCCACCGTGGGGCCGTCCAGGATCAGGGTCGCCGCCAGGGGAAGGGGCATGTCGACCGGGACCTCGATCAGGTTGCCCGTGTCGAAGGCCGCAAACGCCTGCAGGGTGGCCTGGTCCCCGCCGCCCTGGTATCCGCCGATCCGTCCCTCCCGCTGCGCATTGAGCGTCACCGTCGGCGCCTGGCGGTTGAACACCATGGGATCCACGAGCACCAGCTGGCCGACGGCCAGGCGCCCCTCGCTTTCCGCCTCGGGGGAGAGCCCCACGATCTGGGCGACGGCCGCATCGCCCAGCACGTGGTGGCTCTTGTCGCCCAGCACGTCGACCGGATCGGACGTGATCCCGTTGATGACGTTGTAGGTGGCGCCGGCGTACAGGATCTGGACCAGGGCCTGCCCCGCGGAAGGGACCGGCGTCGGCCGCACGAACTTGCGCAGCCCCATGGCCGGGTCCCGGTGCGTCATGCTCATCCCGTCCTCGTTGCGGAGGATGCCGTACGCTTCCTGGTAGGGCGGCACCGGGTCGATCCCCGCGCGCAGCGGCGCCGTCCCAAGCCGCTTGACGAGCCGGGCTGGGGCATCCGCGAAGGAATCGGCTGCGGGCGCCTCCGGGCGGAACGGGGCTGCCGCCGCCTCGCCCCCCTCCCGGGAGGCGACGACCCGATCCAGGAGATGGATCAGCGTCCCCTTGACCTTCAGCCCGTCGATGTTGGGCATCCCCTGGAACAGCGGATTGGCACGGAAGAATTCGGCGTCGCCCCCGCGGATCGTCGCCCGGATATCGCCCGGGAACAGCGCCTGCTGCATCCGCTTGAGGGTTTCCAGGGGTTTCCCGGCGTAGAACTTGATCAGTTCGTACATGATCTTCGCGGTCAGGGTCATCGGCAGGAAGGTCTCTTCCCCTTCGAACCCGGATGCCACGGCCGCAAGGAATACGATGTCCTGCGCCTCGGGCTTGACCTGCGGGTTGAGCTTCTGGTGGATCGTCATCTGGACGAGATCGACCAGCTCCTGGCCGGGCTGGACTCCCTGCTGCAGGGCCGCCACGACCACCGGCGTCCGGTCCTTGGTGGGGTGGGGGATGAAGGTCACCCCGACTTTCCGGAAGAAGCGGGTGTGTTCGTTCAGCGCGTTTTCGTACATCGTCTCGTTGACCAGGTGGCCGTTGACGTTCGCGATGTTTCCCGAGCGTCCCGAGGCGTAGAAGGTCCTGGGCGTCACCGGGTCTTCCGGGCCGGCGAGGATGAGCGCGTCCTCCGGGATTCCGGGGTCGAAGTCCACCCGCACCCAGTAGGCGGAGTCGCCGCCGTCGTGGGCCAGGCGCCGGCCCCCCCTTCCCCTCCCCGGCCAGTCGGGGGCGAACGCGTGGTTATAGTACTTCGCCGCGGTGAGCTTCGCGTCGGGGCGGGCGGGTCCCCGCCGTCCCTCGTTGCTCCCCATCAGCCACGCCATCCGGTGCGGCTGCGCGCCGCGGTAGAGAAGCTGGCCGATTACGGCCTTGCGGCCCCGCCCCGATGCGGTGATGAGCGCCTCGGTCACCTCTCTGGGGGTCTCGATCCGGTTGCCCGCTTCGTCCTCCAGGCGGTCGGCGATCACCGGGTTCACCCACGGCAGCGGAAGGATCTCCGGGTGCTCGACGTCCATCTCGATCGGGGTGCGCACCCGTGACACCGCCTCCTCGGGTCCGCAGGCCCCCGCCAGCCGGCGGAGTTCGGCGTCGTAGGTCTCCACGCACCGGCGTTCGATGCTCGGGCGGCGCTTGAACGTGGCGTGCTGGGATCCGAAATCCTCCGTGCGCCACAAGGAGTTGATCGCCACGTCGCCCAGCACCGCCTGGATGCGGGCGTGGGCAGGATAGGAGTACGGCGCGGCGCAGCCGCAGATTCCCGGGGCGCCCTCCCGCTGCAGGGAACGGACGTCGAACCCGCCCCTGCCCGGGTCGAACAGCCCGTCGACCTTCGACATCGCCTCGTAGATGGGAGACCCCGCCTTGAGGAACGATACCCGGAAGTCCGAGACCGCCTGGGCCAGCCTCCGCGGGGTGGGGGTGAAGCTCTGGAGAAGGAAGCTGCGGCCCTCCATCATCGGGAACCACAGGGCGTACGCCGGGCCCACGATCCATCCGTAGTCCGTGGAGGTGTGGTGGATCTCGTGGGGCGCCAACCCGAAGGAGTTGAACATGGTCTGGGCCCCGGCCACGAGGGCGCCGACGAGGGAGATGATCCCCTTGGGCTGGCCGGTGGAGCCGCTGGAATAGCTGAGCATCGCGGGCTCCCCGCCGCCCATCTCGACCGCCGCGAAATCGTCGATGTCCCTGCCCCGGGCCAGGAGCTTCGCTTCGGTGCGGCGGATCGCGTCGTCCCAGAGGATGTCCCTGCCCTCGACGAGGGGCGCACGCGTGAGAAGGCCCAGCTTCGTGAGGCGATCGTGGACGATCAGCTTTTCGTCGCGCTCGAAGGGCTGCTCGAAAACGGCTAGGATCCGGTCGATGACCCGTCGCTGCCGCTCGATGCTTTCGAGGCGCGAAGCGTCGACGCCCTTCCGGCGCGCGTGAAGGAGAAGGAACTCCGGGACGCCGCACCGGTGGTCCTCGGAAAGGAGGGAGTCGAGGGTCGGCCGGGGGGCCCCGTGCGCGATTCGACGCAAATGGTTTTTCAGCCAGTCGCGATGGCGGGTTTCGATCCCGTCCCCCGCGGAATCGATGACCTCCGCCCAATGATCCAGCGAATCCGCCGCGAGCGCCCGGACGTCCCCGCCCCACGGCTCCCCGCTGTCGCCGGTATCGTCGTTCGACGGGACGCCGCGCAGGGCCGCCGTCAATACCGGGACGTACCGCACGAAGACCCGTTCGTCGCGCTCGGCCGCCTGGACGCGCACCTTCGCCCGGCGGAGCGCTTCGTCGCGCGCCCGAAGGGCTTTTTGAAGCTCTTCCCCGGCGTCCGCATCGAGCGAGGAGAGGACAACGCGTTTGATGTGCGCCTCGTGAACGACCTCCAGAAACTCGCGCATGGCGTCGCGGTCGTAGGTGATCTTGCCCGCTAGCCGCTCGATAACGGCCGCGCCCAGTTCCTCGGCCTCCGGGGTCAGCCCTTCCGGCATCGCCTTCAGGACCGCGGCGAGGCGTTCCCGGTAAACGGCCTTCGGCAGATAGCGGGAGAGCGCCACGTCGACCGAATCCTTTTTGAGCTCGCGGGACCGGTCTCCCACGCGGTATCCGTCCTCGGTGAGGATCACCTTGGCGCCCATGTTGTAGACGGTATCGCTGAAGATGTCGGGCCCCTTGGCCGCGAACACGAAGTGGTACGTCGCACCTGCCAGGGTCGCCGCAAGCTGCGCGATCAGCCCCATGATGTCCGTGGACATGTAGATGACGACCATGTCGCCGGCGGCCACCCCGATGTCGGCCAGGACGTTCGCGAGACGATGGGCATCCCGCCGGATCCTCCGATAGGTGTACGTCCGCACGTCCACGTTCTTCCCGTCCTTCTGGTCCTCCCCGATATTGATCACCCGGCGCTCGTCGAGGAGCCCTTGCGCTTCGAGCTGATCGAAGATCGCACGGGCGGGGTTGATCCTCCCGTCCTCGAACCGGCGGATGACCGGGAAGCTGCTCAAGTCGAGGGAAACCGAAGGCCGTTCGCTCCAGGCGTACGGATACACCATGTCGAGCTCGAACTTCTCGGGGTGGGCCAGCCACGCCCGGCGGACCACGCGCCAGCCCATGCGGGTCTCCAAAAGCGACCGGATCACGCCGAGTTCGTCGATGACCCTTTCCTCCGACCACTGGGAGTTGCGAAGGTCGATGCGGAGATCCGCCGGCCGCGCGGCGTCGCCATCGGCGTCCAGGACCCGCCTCTTCTCCCCGCAGTGGTAAAACCCCTTGGGAAGCGCGTACTCGTTTCCCTCGTATCGGAAGGGCGTGTCTTCCGCGAGCGTACATCCCGTGGAGGCGGGCGTGGCCGGAATCGATGTCCGGAACCCCTTGGCGTCGGACAGGACGATGCGGTCCAGGTGGCTGTCGATTTCCCCGGAAACGAAACCTTTCTGCATTCCGAGGACTCCCTCGAGGTGGGCGAAGCCGGCGGTCATCTCCTGGGCGAACTTGAGCTCCAGTTCCCTGGCCTCCTCTTCCGCGTAGAGCCCTTCCTGGGAGAACGTGTCGATGAGGAACTCGGTCAGCCATACCGCCGGCGCCGAGGCCGACCGCATCGCGGCCAGGGCTTTCCGCGCAAAGGGATCCTCTTGCGACGCGGACTTCTCCAGGCTGGCGTAGATGTCCCCCAGGTACCCCCGGTTGGCCTTTCCGAAATCGAAATGCCGGCCGATCTTTTCCCGAAGATCGCGGATCTCCTCCGCGTGAGCCTCCCCCGACCTTCCAAGCGCTTCCAGCAGCGTGGGGATCCGGGAGGGATCGAGGGGAGTCTCCGCCCGGCGAAGGTCTTCCAGAAACGCCTCTGCGTGATTCCCCGCGTACCCGTGGGCCAGCCCCAGTCCCGCAGCCTGCTTCCCGTTCAGGGGGAGTGCGGTGAGAGCGAGGAATTTGGCTGCCGCCGGGCCCATGCGCCTCGGCAGGAACCAGCAGGCCCCGTTGCCCGGGGCCAGTCCGACCTTCACCTCCGGGAACTGGATCCTCGTGGTGGCGTCGGTCACCAGGAAGTCCGCCGACGCGGCGATGCCCACCGCCGGGCCGGCGCACTCACCGCGAACCACGCTGACGGTCGGGACGCGGAGGCCGCGGATCCTGTCGCAAAGGGTTTTTTGGTCCGCGAGGAACCGGTACGCCAGCCCTCCCGCGCCGGTGTCCAGGCGGTGGCGCATCGTCTCGACGATGTCCGTGCCCGCCGAGAAGTTCCCCCTGCCCGTGAGGACCAGCGCCCGGATCGACTCGTCTCCGGCCGCCCGGTCCAAAAGCTCCATCAGGCGGACGATGTCCGCCGGTCCCAGGATGTTTTGCCCGTCCGTGCTCTCGAGTGTAAGGACGGCCACGCCGCCCCTTCCGACGTCCAGTGCTGCTGTGCCCATCCCCGCACCCCTCATTCGCAAGGTCGAAACAAATAAAACGGAATGGTACCGGTCTTGTAGTTGTATTTCCGCTCCATTTGGAGACGATTCCACGATGCGGGGTTTCGCACGGGGAGAAAACGGGCAAGACGGTCTTTTCGGCTCCGGACGGCGGGCGGGCGATAACCGGCGGGCAGGCCGGCACCCCGAAGGATGCCGGCCTGCCGGAATCGTAGCCGTCTATCGCCGGTACAGCATCTCGTAAGAGCGGTACTTGATCGCCTTCTGGGCGCCCTTCGCTTCGTCCGAGTTCATGTCCGTCATCGAATCCAGCTTCCCCCGGTATTCGTGGGTCTTCTCGATTTCCGCCCGAACCGCGGGAGAGGGCGGCGCCGCGGCAAGCGCCGCGGCGGCTTTCCCCAGCATCTCGCGCGCCTCTTTCTTTTTCCCCTGGTCGGCCAGCCGCGCGGCATCCTGCACTATCGCGCTGGACTGCGCCACCGCCTTCTTCTCCTGGACCGACCGGTTGAATCCTTCCCGGTAGCGCGCCTCGTCCCGGACCAGTTCGAGGGACACGGCTTGCGATGTCCCGGTGACGGATTTCCCGGAAGCCGGGTCGCGGTAGCGGACCGTCACCTCCCCCACCTCTCGCGGCCCGGGCGTGTCCGCGGACACGTTGAGGCTGGCAAACAGCGTCCGACGTTCGCCCGCCGAAAGGTCCCCCAGCCGGGTTACGTAGGCATCGCCGTCGCGGCGCCATTCGCGCCCTGTCACGGAGCCGAAA
>JBLNFH010000214.1:0-2979 GCA_050263475.1 Deltaproteobacteria bacterium | reverse complement strand
GCTTGGTGACGTATCCCGTCACTCCCGCCCCGACGGCCCACATCCTCCGGGCGCGGCTGTCCTCGGCGGTCAGCAGGAGAACGGGGATGCGCGAAGCGATGCGGCCGATCTCGATCAGCGCCTCCAGCCCCCCCAGGGACGGGGTGTCCAGGTCCACGACCAAAAGATCCGTCCCTCCCCGTACCGCGCATTGGAGCCCCGCGGCGCCGTCCGTGAAAAGCTCCGTCATGGCTCCCGCCTCGGACAGGGCCCCGATGAAGGGACCCATCGGCCCGAAATCATCGGCTTTCGCATCCGCTATCAGCACTACCCTGCGGGTCACGGCTCCTGCCTCCGGTAGAGTACATAACAACTACCGTGCCATGCCGGGCCCTTCCGACAGAATCAGATATCTATTAGATATTCAATGTGATTTTTTATTTCCCGAAGGGCGCGCCCCGGATGGGAAGGAAGGATCGAATCAAAATGAGAGTGAATTTCTTTCTGTGCCTATCATTTTGATAGACGCACGCGGCCTTCAAGACGTGAGGACGATGCAACCATTCAGGAAATACCGTACTCCTTGACCTTGCGATGGAGGGTGGCGATGCCGATGCCCAGCACCTTCGCGGCCTCCTTCTTGTTCCCCCTGGTCTCCTTCAGCGCGGCCCGGATGGCGTCCCGCTCGATCTCGTCGAGCGTCCTCGGGGCCGGAAGCGGAATCGGCCCCGCCGGGGAAGGGGGCAGCCCCCCGCCGAGGACCTCTTTCGGAAGGTCCTCCGGCTCGACCGTCTCCCGCCCGGCGACGAGGGACGCCACCTCGAGGGCGTTTCTCAGCTCGCGGACATTCCCCGGCCACCGGTAGGCCAGGAGCGCCTTCAACGCTTCCGGGGATAATCGCTTCGGGGCCGCCTTGTTCTCCCGCCCGGCTTCCTGGAGGAACTGGTCGGCCAGCCGCGCGATGTCTTCCCGGCGGTCTCTCAGGGGCGGAACCACGATGCCGAAGACGTTGAGACGGTAGAAGAGGTCTTCGCGGAACCGCTTCTCCGCAACCCGCTCCCGCAGGTCCTGGTTGGTCGCGGCAAGGATCCGGACATCGACCCGGATCACCTGCGAGCCCCCGACCCGCGAAACCTCTTTCTGCTCGATCGCGCGCAGGAGCTTGGCTTGCAAGGCCAAGGCCATGTCGCCCACCTCGTCCAGGAAAAGGGTCCCCCCCTCCGCGGCCTCCATCTTCCCCTGGCGGACGCCGACGGCGCCGGTGAAGGCTCCCTTCTCGTGGCCGAACAGCTCCGACTCCAGAAGGCTCTCGGGGATGGCGGCGCAGTTCAGCGGAAGGAACGGCCGGTTGCGCCGGGGGCTCATGGCGTGGATGGCCCGCGCCACGAGTTCTTTCCCCGTGCCGCTCTCCCCCTGGATGAGGACGTTCATCCGGGTCGGGGCGACCAGACGGATCTTCCGGATCACCTCCTCCATGGCCCGCGAGAAGGCGATGATCCCTTCCGGCCCGTACCGCTGCCCCATCTCCTCCCGGAGCTGTTCGATCTCCCGGTTCTTTTCACGGTCCTTGACCGCCTTGAACACGGCCGCGCGCAGCTGCGGGATCCCCACGGGCTTCTCGAGGAAGTCCGAGGCTCCCGCGCGCATCGCCTCCACCGCGTTATAGACGGTGCCGAAGGCCGTGAGCACCACGACCGATACCCCCGGGTGCTCCGCGACCACGCGGCCGATCACCTCCAGCCCGCTCAGGCCCGGCATCTTGAGATCGGTGAGGACGACATCCGCCCCCTCCGCGGCAAGGGCCGAGAGCCCTTCCCTGGGATCGGCGAACGGGTGGACGTCGTACCCGTCCCTGCGCAGCGCCGCCGCAACGCTTCCCAGGCTGTCGGGATCGTCGTCGATGACGATCACCCGGGGCTTCCCCTTCATCGGACCTTCTCCGGCAGGAGACCCGTTTCCGACCTCCCCGAAATCATCGCCTTGAACCGGCCTTCGGAGGGAAGTATCAGGGTAACCGTCGTCCCTCGCCCCTCCCGGCTGCGGATGGAGATCTTCCCGCCGTGGTCCCGAACGATCTGCCGGACGATGGGAAGCCCCAGCCCGCTGCCGTTTTTCCTCGTGGTGAAGAACAGCCGGAAGATCTGCCTGCGGTCCGCGCGCGGGATCCCGCGCCCGTTGTCCTGGAGGCGGACGAAGGGGCGGCCGGCGGACAGGCCCGTAACCACCCGGATCCGCTTTGGTTCCTTGTCCATGGCCGCCTCGGCGTTCAGCAGCAGGTTCAGGAGCGCCTGCTTGAGCTGCTTCTCGTCGGCCAGGAGGGGGAGGGGCTGGGGGTGCAGCTTCGTCTTCAGCTCGATCCCACGGCGGGAAAAGTCGACCTCCAGGAAGCGCAGCGTCTCGGCGACGACCCGGTTCAGGTCCGTCACGACCGGCTCCATGGAAGGGGGGCGTGCATACCGGAGGAAATCGGTGAGAAGATCGTTCAGCCGCTGGGCGACCCTCAGGTTGGAATGGGCCGTCGAGAGAAGCTCCTCCTTGCGCGCCCGGTCGGTGTCGGGCAGGGCCGAGAGCATCTCCACCAGGAGCTGGCTGTTGATATAGAGGGAGTTCAACGGGTTGCGGATCTCGTGGGCCAGGCCCGACGCGACCGCTCCCAGGTCGGCCAGCTTTTTCTTCGCCCCCGTGGTCGGCACGAGTTGATTCTACAACAAAATCGGCGCAATTCCTCCCAATGGTCCCACGACAGGTCAGCGGTGCCTGGTCGACTTATCTATTTGTATCACCGACTTCGCTGTTAAAGGTCCCCTTCTTGGCACCAGGTTTTTCAATACTTTCGATGGGAGATGAACGATTCTTGCAGCCGTCTTTGCCGGGGCCCGGGTCGCCGAGAGGGTTCCCCCTGTATCTACAAGATATCGAACCTGGAGATCAAGGAGAGCATCGTTCTGCGCCCGCTGCATGAACGGGGTGACGTCAATCTGCACGAGGTTACCCGGGTCG
>JBLNFH010000213.1:0-12548 GCA_050263475.1 Deltaproteobacteria bacterium | reverse complement strand
GTCGGCTCGGACCCCCTGACGCTGTGCGTCACGCTCGACAAGCCGGTCGCCAAGCGGCTGGCCGCCTCGGAGGGATTCCCCACGCCCCGGTTCCGCACCTTCCGCTCCGCCGGCGCCTTCTGCGGCGACGGCCTCCGCTACCCCGTCATCGTGAAGCCGGCCTTCGAAGGGTCCAGCAAGGGGGTGCGGCTTTCCTCCCGGGCCGTCGATCCCGCGCAGGCGCGCGAGATGGTGGCCTTCGTCACCGGCGCCTACCGGCAGGACGCCATCGTCGAGGAATTCATCGCCGGCCCCGAGGTCACCGTGGGGCTCCTGGGCAACGGGCCTCCGCGGGTGGTCGGCGTCATGGAGATCGCGCCGAAAACGGTGTCGAACGAGGAGTTCGTGTATTCCCTCGAGGTCAAGCGCGACTGGGAGAACCAGGTCGAATACCGCTGCCCGCCGCCCCTGCCGACCGGCGTGATCGAGGAAATCGAGCGGTGCGCCGTGGGCATCTACGGCCTGTTGGGATGCAGGGACTTCTCCCGGATCGATTTCCGGATCGACGCGGACGGCGTCCCGCAATTCATCGAATGCAACCCCCTGCCCGGCCTCTCGCCGGGATACGGCGACCTCCCGATCATGGCCGACCGGATGGGGATGACCTATCTCTCCCTCATCTCCGAAATCCTCTCCCACGCCCTCTCCCGCCAAGAGGTCCGCGCCCGGTGACGCCCGAGGACCTCAAGGGCAGGAAGGTGGCGGTGCTCTACACTTCCGTGGAGGAATCGCTCGCCGGGATCGTCGACGAGAAGATGCGGGAGACGATGGACCTGGCCGTCAGCGCCCGCTGCGTCACGGACGGGCTCCAGGCGTCGGGGGTGGAGGCGCGGTACTTCACCTTCGGAAAGGACATCGTCGCACTGGCCGAATCCTTCCGATCCTACGGGACGGACGCGGTCTTTAACCTGAGCGAGTGCCCGATGAACTCCGCCCAGAAGGAGCCCCACGCGGCCGCCCTCCTCGAGCTGCTCCGGCTCCCCTACACGGGCAACGGCCCGATGCCGCTGGCGGTGTGCAACGACAAGGCGCTCACCAAGCGGATCCTCGCATCCCACGGGATCGCGACCCCGGGGTTCCGCCTGTACGCCGGCGTTCCCCGTGCGGATTCCGGGCTGGCGTTCCCCGTCATCGTGAAGCCGTCCCGGGAGGACGGGTCGGCGGGAATCACGGAAGACAGCATCGTCGAGGACGAGGGGGGCCTCAAGGCCCGGGTGGAGCACGTCATCGAAAAGTACGCCCAGGAGGCGCTCGTCGAGGAATTCGTCGGAGGGCGGGAATTCAACGTCGCGGTCCTGGGCAACGGCACGGCGGCGGACCCGTTCCGCGCCCTTCCCCCCGCCGAGCTCGTGTACCGGAACGCCATGTGGCGGATCTGCTCCTTCGAGTCGAGGTGGGACCCCAGCCACCCTTCCTATGCGGAGATCGCCCCACAGTGCCCGGCCGAAGTTTCCGACGATCTGCGCGCGGGGCTGACACGGCTCACGATCGATTGTGCACGGGTCTTCGGCCTGTGCGGCTATTCGCGCGTCGACTTCCGCACCGACGGCAAGGGCCGCCTGTTCGTCCTGGAAGTGAACCCGAACCCCGACATCTCGCCCGACGCGGGGCTGGCGCGCGCCGCGCGCGCGGGGGGATTCTCCTACGAGGCGATGCTCCTGGAGATCCTGCGGCTGGCGTTCGCCCGGGGGGCGCGATGACCCGAATCCGGCCGATTGGGAAAAAGGATCGCGGGGTCATCCGCGAGCTGATCGACGGGACGGGGGTGTTCAAGCCCCACGAGATCGACGTGGCGATGGAGCTCGTGGACATCGCCCTGACCCGGCCGGAGCAGGAGGACTACCGCCCCTTCGTACTTATAGAGGAAGACGGGACGGTCGCCGCCTACGCCTGCTTCGGGAAGAACCCGATGACGGAATCCACCTTCGACCTCTACTGGCTGGCCACCCGCGCCGACCGGATGGGAAAGGGATACGGGAGGAAGATCGTCGCCTTCGTCGAAGAGGAAGCCAAACGCCTGGGAGGCAGGCTTCTCGTCATCGAGACCTCCTCCAAGGAAAGCTACGGCACCACGCGGGAGTTCTACCTGAAGATCGGCTGCACCCTCGCCGCTCAACTGCCCGGCTACTACTCCGAGGGCGACGACAAGCTCATCTACCTGAAAAAGCTTCGCTGACCGGATCCATCCACAAATAACTTAACAACTTAGGGACGTTCTTAAACTTTTTAATCCTCGCACGAAAACTTAATGCGGGAACGTTCCTGAAACTTTTGGAAAGGGACGTTCTCAAAACTTCGGACCGAAGTTCGGGGACGTTCTTTAAGTTTTTCAAACGCATATTATACACTTGAAAAACTTAAAGAACGTCCCTGTCGTAAGTTTTGAGAACGTCCCTGATTTT
The DNA here is from genome assembly GCA_050263475.1 of Deltaproteobacteria bacterium. Lineage (GTDB taxonomy): Bacteria > Desulfobacterota > Deferrimicrobia > Deferrimicrobiales > Deferrimicrobiaceae > FEB-35. The sequence continues at coordinate 10,107 of JBLNFH010000213.1, read as the reverse complement.
CCCATCAAAGTTTCAGGGACGTCGCCTGGTATAAGTTCTGAGAACATCCGTTTTCGCATTAAGTTTTCGAATATTAAAAAGTTTAAGAACGTCCCTGGTATAAGTTTTGAGAACGTCCCCGTTTGCGGGTACTATATAAGCAGGTCTGGATACATCGCCGCATCAACAACGGGATCCCGCAACGGAGGTGGGCAATGGAAAAAAAACTGACCTGCCGGGCGATGGGGTTCAACTGCGCATTCGAAGTCCGCGCCGAAACGGAAGCGGAAATCGACCGGAAGATGGCCGAGCACTTCAAGACGGTCCATTCCGTCGAGTTCACAGAGGAGCTCCGGAAGAAGGCGAACGACCTTATCCGTCTCGTGGGGGCGTAGGCGCTACCTCCACTGCCTCTCCGGTTTCGACGTACCAGAGGAATCCCCGGACCGGGACCTTCCAGGCCCCGGTGAGAATCGACATGTAGGCGCGCACCTGCCGGAAGTGGGCTTCCTCCGTTTCCTTTTCCCTGCGCCCCGTCTTGTAGTCGACCACCCAATGCTCCACGTCGTCCCGCGGAGGAGCCCCCGGCGGATGCGGGGCGCGGACGACCAGGTCCGCCCGCTCCTCCCTCGCCACCCCGCTCACGCAGCAGAGCAGGGGGAGCTCCGTGCCGACGAGCGACATGCGGCGCAATTCGCGGTGGAAGGCGCTTTCGGAAATTTTCCGGCGGATCTCCTCCCACCGGGCCTCCTCGCCTTCTCCCCAGGAAACGGCGGGAGGCGGCGGCTCGGGCGGTGGCCAGGATGCGGAAACGGGGGGAGCGGCCTCCAGCGCCAGGTGGACCTTCTCGCCGAACCGTTTCCCTTTCTCCCGGTCGTGGAACTCCTTGAGGGAGATCGGCTCGGGCAGGACGGGGAGCGGCGTCGTGGGAGGGGCCGGCCAATCCGCGACGAACGACAGGTCGAACGCCGCGGGAGGAGGAACCTCCCGCGTCTCCAACGGCGCCGAAACGGCAACCTGGAGCAGCTCTCCCCCGGCGGGAAAGACGCATCGCTTCCCGGATAGCCCGGTCACGGCGCACGTTCCCTCCCCGCCGTCCGCGGCGCGGGAGAGCCCTTCGCGAAGCGCTTCCCCCTGCCTCGAGCCCCGGCCCTTCGCCCCTTCCACCAGGTAGAGCCGGTCGCGCGCGCGGGTCGCAGCGACGTAGAGAAGACGGACCTCCTCCGCATCCTGCTTCGCCTGCTCCCATTGCTCGAAGGTCACGGTCCCCGCGCCCATGGGGATCCGCCGGAACGCGGAAAAGGTCTTGAACCCCGGGAAGATCACCGCGGACAGATTCCGGACCCGATCCACCCGCAGTCCCTCTACCGACTTTCTTCCCCCCCGCGAGAGGTTGGCCAGGATCACGATCGGAAATTCCAGCCCCTTGGAGGCGTGGATGGTGGAGACCTGCACGGCCTCCTCCCCCTCATCGAACGCGGGGAACTCGCTTTCCTGCCGGTCATCCTCCGTTTTGCGCCGCAGGTCGGCCAGAAACGCCTTTACGGAACCGCCGGTCCACTCGAACGCCCTCGCCATCCCTGCCGCCTTCGCCAGGTTCTGGACGATCCGGTCCCCGTCGGGGAGCCGCGCCGTCACGAATTCCACCCCCGTCTCCCGGTAGAGCTCGGCCAGGAGGCTCGACAGCGCCGCCCTTCCGCGGCTTGCGGAAAGCCGCGCGAGCAGCGCGAGAGCGTCGCGGACCCTGTCCGAGGAAGGCGGCTCGCCGCCCGCGTACAGCGGCAGGATCTCTTCGTCCCGCAGCCCGAAGAAGATCGTCTTGAGAGCGGCGTACCGCGCGGAGAGGTCCGACGGCGCATCGACGGCGGAAAGTACGATCCGTAAATCCTGCACCTCCTGCCGGGCGTAGAACCCTTTGCGCGGGGGCACTACAAGCGGGATCCCCGTCTTGCCGAACGCCTCCCGGAAGGCGGCAAGCACTTCCCCGCCCGTGTCCGACCGGTACAGGACCGCGATGTCTTTCAGCGAAGCCGCCCGCTCGGGCGCGCCGCCCTTCCCGCCCACCCTCGCCTTCCCGACGATCCCCTGCACCAGCCCGCATGCGAATTCCGCCTCGCGGACGTCCTCTCCCAGCGTGTACAGCGTCACCGGGGATCCCCCGCCCGGGTCCTGCCGGTGGGGGCTCACCGGCACATACGCGGGGGAGAAATCCTCGCCGCCGGCAAGGACCTGCCCGAAAAGGCCGTTCACGGACGCAATCAGGTCGGGCCGGCTCCGGAAATTGCTGACGAGCGCGATCCCTTCCCCCGACTGCGAGAGCATCCTGTCGCGGAAACGGGCGTAGACCTGGATGTCCGCCCTGCGGAAGCCGTAGATGGACTGCTTCGGGTCGCCGACCACGAACAGCCTGCCGGGCCTGCCGTCGGAAGACAGGGTCGCGAGCATCTCCGCCTGCAGGGGGTCCGTGTCCTGGAACTCGTCCACGAAGATGAAGCGGAACCGCTCCGAGAGGGACGCCGCCACGCCGCGGTTCCCGGCCAGCAGGCCGTTCGCGCGCAGCAGGAGGTCCATGAAATCGAGCCCGCTCCCCTTCGCCTTCGCGTAGAAATCCAGCGCCGACCGGGCCCGGCTCACCAGGAAGCGGGCCGCCGCGTCGCCCGCGGGCGTCTCCGATATTTCCCGCCAGAAACGTTTCAGCGCGTCCCGCGCCAGTGCAAGGGTGAACCCCGGAGGCGGCGGGAAGATCTTTTTGCTCCTCGTTCTGTCGGCCCGGAATTCGAAAGCGGCCGAGCCTTCCGCGGCCAGCGCGGAGAGAGCGGGAAGGTCGCCGCGGGCGGCCGCGGCCCACGCCCGCTCCAGGAGTTCCAGGGCGCGCACCAGCGCCGGGACCATTTCGTGCCCCGGGTCCGCGATCCCGGCGACGAAAGCCCGGAACCACTCCACCGCGGGGGCGTATTCCTCCCGCGCATAGGCGAGGAAATCGGCAGGCGTGCCGAAATCGGGATCTCCCGCCGCCAGCAGGTCCCGCTGGGAGAGGCAGAGGCGCCGGATCATCGACCAGACGGCTTCCTGGCCCGGGGGACCGGCGAGGACCCGCTCCCACGAAGGATCGATCCCCTCTCCCCCGAACTCGGATCGCAGGAACGCCCGGAAGGCGCTGTCCCATGCGTCGGAGGCCTCCCCTTCCGGAAGCACCTCGAACTTCGGGTCGACGCCCGCCTCCGCGGGGAAGGAAAGGAGGACGCGCCGGCAGAAGGAGTGGAACGTGGTGACGGAGAGGCGGCCCACGCCGTCCACCAGTTCTTCCACGCGCCCGCGCAGCGCGGCCAGCTCTCCCTCCCCCCCGCCGGGAACCCGGACGAGCGAGTTCCACGCCGCGACCTTTTCGCGCACCTCGTCCGGGGAGGAGGCCGACCGGCAGGCGGTGAGCAGGAGTTCCAGCCCCTCCACCACCCGGGACTTCATCTCCGCCGCCGCCTTGTCGGTGAAGGTCAGGAGAAGGACCTGGTCGGGAAGGAGGCTGCGATCCGCAAAAAACAGGTTGATGACGCGCGCGATCAGGGTCGCCGTCTTCCCCGTGCCGGCGGAGGCATCCACGGCGATGTCGCGGCCGAACTCCGTGACGGCCCTTACACGTTCGCTTTCCACCGATGCTCCCCGACCGCCTGCAAGGCGGGATCTTCGCTCACGCGCCGCGCAAGCGCTTCCGTTTCCCGTTTCACCCCCTCGTAGCGCGGGGACACGCGGCAGTGGTCGGCGAAGAGGCAGGCGTCGCAATATCTCGGGGAAGGGGCCCCCGCGTAGCTGAACCGGTGATGCGGAAGGGGCGGGAACGCTCCCGACCGGTCGAGCGCGATCCATTGGGAGAGCGACCCGGCCCATTCCTCCCGCAAGGCCCTCCACTGCGCCCCCTCGACCGTCACGGGTTTCACCCCGTTCTTCAGGAACAGGAGCGAGGCGCGGATATCGGGCGGTAGGGGCGAAATCGTCCGGGCGAACGACAGGTACACGGGGACCTGGCTGGCAAGGCCGTGCAGGATCCGTTCGAGGGGCGCCTTTTCGTTTTTACCGTCGCGGTACTTGTAGTCGATGATCTCCGCCTCCCCCCGCGGACCCCGGTCGATGCGGTCGACCCTCCCCCGGAAAGCGGGAAGACCGCCTCCCGCAGGCACCCGGAATCGGTGTTCCACGGCATCCACCCGGTACGCATCGGGGCTGCCCGCGCGGCCCCGCTCCCACTCCACGAAAGCGGCCGCGTCCCGCTCGATCTCGCGGCAGCGCAGGAGGAACAGCCCCGGCAGGCCGGTGGGATTCTCCCGAGCGAAGCGTGCGAACGCCTTTTTCGCCGCGGGCGGGATGTCCCCCCATCCCTTCCCGGCGGCCGCCTCCTTCCCCAGCCGGTGCAGGATGTCGTGGAGGAGGAGCCCCGCCTCGGCGGGCGAAAGCGACATTTCCTCCTCCGGCTCCTCCACGGGGGAAAGCCCCAGCCGATATCTCAGGAAGTACCGGTACGGGCAGCGCGCGAGTTCGTCCAGCTCCGTCGCGCTCCATTCCGGTTTCGGCGGCAAGGTCCAGCTTCCGGGGAAGAGGGAGACGCCCGCCCCCCGGCTCTCCCATTCCGAAAGGGTCGCCACGATCCTTCGCCACGGAATCCCGTCCGACCCGTCCTTCGGCGGATCCCCCTCCCGCCACGAGCGAAGCGCATCCTCCCTCCGGCTCAAGGGGCCGTCCGCCCGCAGCATCGCGAAGGGAGAACGCGGGAGCTTATGGACGGAGACGCCCGCCTTTGTTGCCCACTCCTCACCGAAGACGCCCGGACCGGCGAACTGCGAGAGAAGATGCAGCAGATACCGGGAGGGGCGCTTTACCGCCCCCTCCGCATCCGCCCGCAGGACGGAAAAGCAAAGTTCCCGCCGCGCGGAGAATGCCGGCAGGGCGAACAGGAGCTTCTCCTGCGCCGCGTTCCGCCGAAGGAGCGACAGGGCGTCGGGCAGCTCCGGGCGCCGCGTCAGCCGGTTGAGCGCCTCCCGGTCTTCATCGGGGAGGAGCGGATCCTCGTCGATCTGCGCCGGAACCGCGTCGTCGTTCGCGGAAAGGAAGATCACCCGGTCGGCGGTGACGCCGCGCAATGCGTTGAGGTCGCCGGCGACCACCGCGCCGGGGATCCTCATCCCCCCCCTTTCCCCCACGAACAGCCGCTGCCCCTCGAGCAGCCCGGCGAACCAGGTGAGGGCCTCGCCCGTCCCCGGCCACGGGGCCGCACGATCCGGGATCCGCTCGATGTCGTCCAGCAGGGAGAAGAGGGCGGACAGCGCCCGGCGATCGCGCTCCGCCTCGTAGCTCTCGTCATCGAGGAAGCGGAAGTTTTCCACGAGGATCCGCCGGAGCGCCCTGGCGAGGCCGGCCTGCCCTTCCGCCTTCCCCACGGGCGCAAGCGAGGAACGCAGGGCGCGCACCTCGGCCCGCAGGAGCCGCAGCTGCGCTTCCTTCTCCTTCCACGCGTCGCTTTCCGCCTCCTCCGGGTCCCGCGGCCGGAGGCGGGAGAGCCGCGTGTCCCAATCCGTGCCGGATACCACGAGGAGTTCGCGGCTCCACACGTCCCAGAGGTCGGGGCGCGGCACGGCGGGCGGAACCGCTGCGGCATGACGCCGGTACGGCGAGGAAAGGATGTCGATCGTCTCGCGGCGGGGGAAATCCTCCTTTGCCGCGTCGAGCATCTGGAGCAGGACGCGCACCGGGGGGACGGACGACAGGGGGACGGTCAACCGCTCCACCGTCGGAATCCCGTATTCCTTCGCCGCGCGCTCCCAGGCGGAAACGGCCGCCTCGTCGAACCGCCTCGAAACGAGCAGGACCTCCTCGCCCGGATGCCCGTCGAGCCAGCGGCGGACCTGCCGCGCCGACAGGCGCGCCTCCCCCTCCTCGTGCGGGGCGGACAGGATCGCCACCGGCGCGGGCGCAAGGGTTTCGGGAGGGGCGGCGGAAAAGATCCGCTCCCGCACCGCGCAAAGGCCGGGCGGCGCGGGATCGGACTGCACCTCCACGTTCCCCTCGAACGCGCGGGAGAGCCGGTCCCACGCGTGCGCCGCGTAGAAGCAGGCAAGCGACAGGGAACCGTCCGTCCGGAAGCTGCCCGGGAAGTACACCTCGTCCAGGAGGCCGCTCGAAAGGAGCGCCTCGACGAGGGTCCACTGGAGCCGGGTGAAAGCGTAGAAACCGTAGAGGGAAACCCGGAAGGGATAGCCGGGCTGCTCGAAACCCGACACCGCCTCCTGGAAGATCCGCCGCCTCGTCATCCCCCCCATCGCGCGGACCTTCCGCTCCATCCCCTCGACGAGCCGGCGCCACTCGGCCCACCGGGCAGCCTTTCCGTGGCGTCCCTCCTCCCTCGCTTTCCGTTCCGCCAGTCGTAAGGACCCCTCGTCCAGCCACCCCTCCTCGAGATCGGAGAGCGTCCGCTGGAGCGCCGGGAGAAACCCCGGCGTGCCGGAGATCCCCGCGAAGTCTCCCTTGCCGTCCGCGTAGGCTTCCCGGACGGCCGCAAACAGCGCAGCCGACATCATCGCCCCGGGGAGCTCCCGGGGGAAGATTCCGCGGTGCTTGAGCAGCCGCAGGGTGAAATCGTAGAGCGTCAGGATGGAGACGCCGGCGGCGACCCCTTCCCAGCGCACCGCCAGCCGGCGCAGAAGATGTTCCCGAAGCTCGTTCGACGGGACGAGGAGGACCTGCTCCCATCCCCCGGCTCTGGAAAGCTTGCCCGGCAGCAGGGAAAGCAGCTTCTCCTCGATGGCGGGAAAGGTACCCGCGAACAGCCGGGAAACGGGGAGTGCGGGATCGGTCATCGCCCTCCCATTGTAATCGTCCTCGCCCGGGGGGAAAATAGCCTGTGAGGACCGATCGATGACGCCTTCGACAAAGAGGAAAATCCGGAGCCAGTTCGCGGGGGTGGCCGAGCGCTACCGCGTGAGCAGCGACCACACCGACCCCGAGGACCGGAAAATCCTCATCGAGTGGCTGGCGCTTGCCCCCGCGCACGCCGTCCTCGACGTAGCCACCGGGGGCGGGCACACGGCGGTCGCCATCTCTTCCCGCGTCCGCCGGGTGGTCGCTTCGGACCTGACCCCGGAAATGCTTACGGAAGCCCGGACCCTGGCAAGGGATTCCGGCCAGTCGAACATCGATTTCGTCGCCGCCGACGCGGAGTGCCTGCCGTTCGCTTCGTGCTCGTTCGACCGGGTCACCTGCCGCATCGCGCCGCACCACTTTCCGAACCTTTCATCCGCGATCGGGGAGTTCCTGCGCGCCGCAAAGCCCGGCGGGCTGGTGGGGATCATCGACAGCGTCGTCCCCGACGACCCGGCGCTGGACGCCTTCATCAACGGGATCGAGAAGGTCCGCGATCCCACGCACGTGCGCAGCTACCGGGTCGAGGAGTGGGTCTCCCTCCTCAAGGAGGCGGGGCTGTCTCTCCTGCACGTCTGCTGCGCGTGGAAGGAGCACCGGTTCCAGGAGTGGGTGGAGCGCAGCGGCGTTCCGCCGGCCGTACAGCGGGAGGTCGAGGAGATGTTCCTCGGGGCGTTTCCGCGCGCCAGGGAATTCTTCAGGGTCCGGGTCGAGGGGAACCGGGTCGTATCCTACTCGGACGAAAAGGGGATCTTCGTCGGCTGCAAGGAATGACCGCCCTGGACCGGGCGGATGTGATCCCGCGTGGTATTCTTCGCACCGAATCACCGTAAAATAGAGAAGATGGAAACCGGCGGAACGAGCACACTGTCCCGGATCTTCATCCCGGCGATGGACTGCCCGGACGAGGAGAAGGAGATTCGCGCGGCGCTGGGGCGCCTGGGCGGGATCGAGGGGATGACTTTCCACCTCTTTTCCCGGCAGGTGGAGGTGCGCCACCGGGGAGAGCTCGAGGCGATCCTGGCCGCCCTGAAGGCCATCGGGATGGAGGGCCACCCGGTCGACGAGTCCTTGAGGAAAGCCGACATCCCCGAAGCCCCGAAGGCCTCGCTCGCGGTATTTTACGGTTCCGCCGCCCTGTTCCTCTCGGGGGCCGTGCTGGCGTTCCTGCTCCCCGATACTCCCTGGGGAGGTCGATTGTTCCTCGCCGCGGTGCTGGCCGGCGGCGCGCGGATCGCCCTGCGCGGCGCCCGGGAGATCCGGAACCGGTCCCTGGGGATGAACGCCCTGATGACCATCTCCATCACGGGAGCGACGGTGATGGGAGATTGGGCGGAGGCGGGCGGGGTGGTCACCCTGTTCGCCCTGGCCAACTACCTGGAAGCGAGAAGCCTGGACCACGCCCGAAAGGCCACGGCCGACCTGTTCGCGTTTTCCCCGGAAACCGCGGTCCTGCGGGAAGGGGGAGTCGACGGCCGGGAACGGACGGTCGCCGCGGAGGAGGTGCGGCCGGGCGACATGCTGATTATCCGGCCCGGCGAGCGGGTGCCCGTGGACGCGGTTGTCTACAAGGGGGCGTCCGACGTGAACGAGGCCATGCTCACCGGCGAATCGATCCCCGTGGCGAAGGGCGAGGGGGATTCCCTCTATGCCGGTACGGTGAACGGGCGAAGCCTGCTGCTCGCCGAGGCGACCCGGCCGCTGTCGGAATCCACGTATGCCGCGATCCTGCGCCGGATCGAGGAGGCCCAGGCGCAAAAGGCCCCCATACAGGCCTTCATGGACCGGTTCGCGTCGATCTACACCCCGTCGGTGCTGGCGGCCGCCGTCCTGGTGGCGTCGGTCCCCCCTCTCCTGGGGTACGGGGGGATATCTTCGTGGGCGTACCGTGCGATCGTCCTGCTGGTCATCGCGTGCCCCTGCGCGATCGTCCTGGCGGCACCCGTCGCCACCATCGCCGCGCTCACGCGGGCCACCCGCGAAGGGATCCTGGTCAAGGGAGCCCACCACCTGGAGGCGCTTGCGAACGTTCGGGCGGTGGCCTTCGACAAGACGGGGACGCTCACCCGGGGGAAGCTGAAGGTCACCCGCGTGCGGGCGGCCGAAGGGACCCGGGAAGAGGAAGTCGTGAGGCTGGCCGGAGCCGTGGAAGCGGGCTCCGCGCACCCGGCGGCCGAGGCCGTCCGGCACGAAGCGAGGCGGCGGGGCGTGGCGCTGGCGGCGCGGGGAACGCTGGCCCACACGCTAAAGGTGTTCGAAGGGCGCGGCGTCTCGGCGGAGGTCGAAGGACAGCGGGTGTTCGTGGGCAACCGCCGGCTCTTCGAGGAGATCGGGGCCGCGCCGTCCTCGCTGGAGCGGCTCTTGCCGAACGGGAAGGGGAATGCGGCCTCGCGCATGGTGTCGATCGTGGGGACCCCGGGCTTCGTCGCGGGCGTCCTGGAAATGGAGGACGAGCTTCGGGAGGAAGCGCCGGGCGCGATCCGCTCCCTGCGCGCCCTGGGGGTCGATCACCTGGTGATGCTGACCGGCGACCATCCCGATATCGCGCGCGCGACCGGGGCGGCGGCGGGGATCACGGAGGTGTTCCACGACCTTCTGCCCGAAGACAAGCTCGAAAAAGTCCGGCAGCTGGTCGCCGCATACGGGACGGTGGCGATGGTGGGGGACGGCGTCAACGACGCCCCCGCCCTTGCCCTTTCCTCCGTCGGGATCGCGATGGGCGCCGCGGGCTCCCCCGCCGCGATCGAGACGGCGGACGTGGCCCTGGTGACGGAGGACCTGCGCAAGATCCCCGCCGCCGTCGTCCTGGGGCGGCGGATGGTGGCGCTCATCCGGCAGAACGTGGCCGCCTCCCTCGCGATCAAGGCCGGCTTCCTGGCGATGGCGGTCGCCGGGTACGCCACCCTCTGGATGGCGGTGGCCGCCGACATGGGGACGACGCTGCTCGTGATCGCCAACGGACTCCGCCTCCTGCGCAGCCCCGCACCGCCGGCGTAATCGCCGCGTGAACCGCGCGCGTCTCCATCGAAACGTCCTCGCCCTCGGTCTGGTGAGCCTGCTGACCGATTTCTCCAGCGAGATGATCTATCCGCTGCTCCCGGTCTTCCTCACGACGACGCTCGGCGCGGGCCCGGCCGCCCTCGGCATCATCGAGGGGGTGGCCGAGACCACCGCCAGTCTCCTCAAGCTCTTCTCGGGCGTTTGGGCCGACCGAACCGGGCGGAA
>JBLNFH010000212.1:0-4485 GCA_050263475.1 Deltaproteobacteria bacterium | reverse complement strand
AACCTGACGGTGAGCAGACTGACTTTACTCAAAGAGGGGGGCGAACATGCAGCCGCGCTCGACCAGAGTCAATCCTTCGGAAGAAACCATCCGGATTGGTCCGCTGGGGATCCGGTTCCTCCTCACGGCCGATGATTCCGGCGGCGGCGCGTCGGTATTCGAGATTCTCGTCCCCGTCGGGCAGAAGCTGGCGGCACCCGCCCACAGGAACGACGCCTACGAGGAAATCCTCTACGGCATCGAGGGTGTCCTCACCTGGACGGTTGACGGCACGCCCATCGAGGTGGGTCCCGGGCAGGCACTGTGCATCCCCCGAGGTGCGGTGCACCGCTTCGACAACCTCGGCAGCGAGGATGTGAAACAGCTCGCCGTCATAACCCCTGCGATAATGGGCCCCGCGTACTTTCGGGAAGCTGCCGAAGTCATCGATGCCGCCGCCGGCGGCCCGCCCGACCGCGCAAAGATGATGGACGTCTTTCGGCGGCATGGCATGACGGTGGCCGCGCCACCGCCTGGCAAGTAGCCGGCGTTTCGGCAATGTGATGGAATTGAAGGACACGACTGTTTGACGTGCCTGACAGAAACCCTTCAGATTCAGAAGGGGAATCCCCGTAGCGTCGGGAAGGATCAAAGAATCCTCCCTTTGTAATGAAAAGGGGAGAGGAACTTCTTAATGTCAAAAGTAATCCGTTGTCGGGACGCGGGTGCGGATTGCGATTTCGTTGCCCGGGGAGAGCTGTAGGTGGCAGCAAACCGCATGAATCGACCGGGAGAAACGCAGGCTCGACGCTTGGAGGATGTCTGCGAACAACTGGCGACGCTATTGGACCCGTCCGGTGCCCCCCGGCGCATGCGCGACGCCGGAGATAACGAGTGGTCGGTAATGCAAGTTTTGGGACATATGGTGGAGATGATCCCCTATTGGCTGGGGCATTGTCACACGCTGATTGCCGCCACCGGGGAACCTCCCGTTTTCGGGCGTGGACTTGACACCCCGGAGCGTTTGGCCGGGATCGAGCGCGGAGCCAGCGGAGATCCCAAGGAATTGCTGGGATTGCTGAACGACGAAGTGAAGGCCGCGGCCCGCGCCATCCGCGAAATGTCCGACGCGGATCGCGGCAAGAAAGGCATCCATATCCGGCTGGGCGAATTTACCGTGGCCGCAACGGTGGAACGGTTCATCGTCGCACACGCCGAAGAGCACCTCGAACAAATTCGCGCGGCCCTACAGGGCTGACATTCGGAAAATACCCCCACCTTGAATAACCCGTTGTTTTACCGGTCGTTTACTCGGGGTTTGCCGTCCGTGCGGCCTTCCTCAAAGGGTCGATCCATGCCTTGACTGCCTCGAGGGTGAAGAACCAGGCGCTCTCACTTCGCAGTGGATTCCAGCACCTCGTCGGCCACCGAGAGGAACTGTTCCGCGTTCTCCCGGGAAAACACCAATGGGGGCCGGATCTTCAGGATATGCCCGTTCTGCCCCGTCGCGCCGATCAGGACGTGCTTCGCCCTGAACCCGTTCACGATTCGGCGCGCTTCCTCCGAGGCCGGTTCCATCGAGCAGGGGTCCTTGACCAGTTCGACGCCGATGTAGAGGCCTGCCCCCCGGACATCCCCGATCAGCGGGTACTTCCGCGACAGGTCCGACAACCCCCGGATCAAGCGGGAACCCACCTGCCGCGCATTCTCCACGAGCCGCTCGCTTTCGACGATCTCCAGAACGGCGTGGCCGGCGGCGCAGCACACCGAGTTTCCGCCGAAGGTGTTGAAATACCCGGTGCGCCGGAGGAAATCCCCCAGGATGTCGGGCCGGACGACGACCCCGGCCACCGGGAGCCCGTTTCCCATCGGTTTTCCCAGGACGACGAGGTCCGGGAGGACTCCATGGCGCTGGAAACCCCACATCGAATCGCCCGTGCGGCCCAGCCCGGGCTGGACCTCGTCCGCCAGGAACAGTCCTCCCTCCGAGCGGACAACCTCCGCGGTTTTCGACAGGAACCCCGGCGGATCGGCGAATACACCGTCGGACGAGAAGATCGTGTCGGCGACAAACCCGGCGAACCCGATCCCGCGGGAGCGCAAATCCCGGATCGCCTGCCGAACGTCCTCGGCAAACGACTCCCCGATGTCTTTCCCTCTCCCCCGATACCCGTCGGGGGGAGGGACCGCTCGCACGTGATCCGCCGGGGCGGCGCCTCCGCCGTAGGATGGGGAGATCTCCGTGGAGGCGCGGGTGTTCCCATGGTAGGCGAATCGCGTCACGACGAACCCGTCGGCCCCCGAGGCGTTCCGCATGAGCCGAAGGGCGAGGTCGACGCTTTCACTGCCCGTGCAGGTGAGGACAACGTTCGAAAGCGATGGGGGAAAAGTGGACAGCAGCTTCTCGGCGTAGGAACACACGACGTCGTCGAGGTAGCGCGTGTTGGTGTTCACGGCGGCGGCCTGGCGGGAAATCGCCTCGACCACACGCGGGTGGGCATGGCCGACGGACGGGACGTTGTTGTAGGCGTCCAGGAACGGCGTCCCCTGGCGATCATAGAGCCAGACCCCTTCCCCTCGGACGAATTCCACCGGCTCGTCATACGACAGGAGCGAGTGGGCTCCGAACACCTTTCTCCTGCGGGCGAGGAGGTCACCCCATACGGGATGGCGGGGCGACGCTCCGTCCGGATCGAAAGCGTAGAGCGAAAGGATGCTGGGCTTCGGGCCCGGAGGCCCCTCCCCGCTCACGAGAATCCCTCGAGATATCGCTTCGCGATCCTGCAGGTCCCCAGCGTGTACCCGACCCCCTCGCTCTGTGCGAGTTCCGTGTCGGCGTGCGAGGCGATCCAGGACATCACCATCATCCGGCGCAGCATGAGGAAGGTGGGAATCTCCCTCTCTTCATCCCCCGTCATCGTCATGACGCGGCGGTAGCCTTCCAGCCAGGCCCGGATCAGGTCCGGGACGTCCGGCCGTTCCTCGATGAAGGTCAACGCGGTGCTCAGGTCGTACAGGTACCAGCCGAACCCGCAATCGTCGAAATCGATCACCTTCGTCCGGTCCCCGTCGAACAGGAGGTTCGCCAGCCGCAGATCGGCGTGAACCAGGCCCGAATGTTCCTTTCCGCGTCCGAACTCCCCGAGCCGGCGGGAAACGACCTCGACCGCGCGCCCAAGGAGGAGACGGCTCGAGGAGTCCAGGCCCACACCCTCTTCCCAGCGCCCCCAGACCGGCCGGGGCCCAGCGAGCATGGTATCGAAGTTCCATTCCGGCCGCCGGAAGTCGTCGGGAGGAACCCAGGTGCGGGAATGCCGATGCATCCGGCCGGCCACTTCCCCCATCCGCCGGAAAGACTCGGGCAGATTGTCCTCCGTCGGCTCCGACCCGGTGAGGAACGTGAACATCGCGCCGAAGAGCGGTCCCGGCACGGGGGGGTCTCCGAGTGTCTGGAGAGGCGCGCCGTTCTTTCCGGGAATCACCCCGGGGGTCTCGACGCCGGCGTCGCGGCGAAGCGCCCCCATCCATTGCATCTCCGACTCGATGCCCGGGCGGTCATGGTATCCGAGCCTGTAGATGCGAAAGATGAACCGCTCTCCGGAATCGGGGTCGTCGACCCGGTACGTGGCGTTTTCCGTGTAATTGATCAATGTGGCGGTGGACCGCGGCGAGAGGTCGTACCGGGGAAGCGACTCCTGCGCGATCCGGTTGAGCGTCGAAATCGGATATTGCGAGGACATGCTCACTCCATCGCCGACTTCGACTCGGGAAGCAGCTGACCGCCGTCCACCGTGATGGTCTGCCCCGTGATGTACGCCGCCTCGTCGCTCGCGAGAAACAGGGCCGCGTAGGCGACCTCTTCCACCGTTCCAAGACGACGGAGGGGGATCGCTGACGTCATCTGGGAGATGTACTCCGCACCCAGGCCGTCGACCCCTTCCGTGGCGATGTTCCCCGGAAGGATCGCGTTCACCGTTATGCCCGACGAGGCGAGTTCCAGCGCGGCGGCTCGCATGAAACCGACCTGTCCCGCCTTGCTGGCGCCGTAATGGCTCAGTCCGCTGATGGCCGTCACCGGGCCGGAGATCGAAGACGTAATGACGATCCTCCCCCTGCCGCTCCGCTTGAGGTCCGGAAGGCAGGCGGCCACCGACAGGTAGGTGCCCGTCAGGTTCGTCCGGAGCACGTTTTCCCAATCCTGCAGCGTCATCTCTTCCAGTTTTCCCATGGGGTAGATGCCCGCATTGGCGCAAAGGATGTCGATCCCGCCGTGGCATTCCCGCGCGGCGGATGCCATATCCCTTACGCCGCCGGGGTCGGATACATCCGCCGAGAAGGCCTCCGCGATTCCCCCTCGCTCCCGGATCTCGAGCGCGACTTTTCGCGCGTTCCCCAGGTTCCGGGAGACGACAAGGACCTTGCACCCCTTCTGCGCGAATACCCTCGCCAACCCCTTGCCGATCCCCTTGCTGGCACCGGTAACGATCACGGAGCGTCCTGCGATCG
>JBLNFH010000211.1:0-3800 GCA_050263475.1 Deltaproteobacteria bacterium | reverse complement strand
CCCTGCCGCTCCGGTTTCGGCGGCTCCTCGTGAAAGCCTACGCGGACCTGGCGGGAGTCCCGGCGCCGCAGGGAGCGGCGTCCGAAAGCATTTTCCAGCTGGAGTCGGCCGCCGGGGTCGCCGCCTTCCGGCTCAGCCTGGTTCATGGGTTGTCCGGCCCCGAGGTCATCGTCAAGGTCCTGCCGGACCAGAAGGCGGTCCTTACGCTGGATTCCGTCGGACTGAACCGGGAACAGATCGAAATCGCCCGAAGGGTGATCGCCAAGGGGGGCGGGTTCTATCTTCTGTCCTCTCCGGTCCAGGGGGGGATCGCCACGACCCTGTTCGCCCTGCTGCGGGAGACCCATCGGCCCAGGACCCGCGTGGTGACCGTGGAGGAACAGTTCCGTTTCCGGAACGAGGGGTATATCCAGCTGGAGCGCCGTGACGTCGAACGGCAGTTCGCCGGCGACTGGAAGCGGCTGGCGGAGTCGCTGGAGCCGGGCGCGCTGATCATCGAGAACGTCCCCGAGCCCTCCGGCATCTCGGACCTCATCTATCTTGCCCAGGGCGGCACGACCGTGCTGTGCGGCATCCGGCGGTTCAATTTCGACCGGACGCTTCGGACTCTGCTCTCCCTGGAGGTGGACCCGTTCGTCCTGGGGCGCGTCGTGCGCATGGTGATGCACCAGCGGCTGGTGAACCTCCTCTGCCAGGAATGCCGCCGCCCGGTGCCCGCGAAGCCCTCCATGCGCATGGTCGGCGACCGGTACCGCGACCAGCTGGAGCAGATCGTCGAGGAGGCGTCGTTTTTCGTCCCCTCCGGATGCCCGCATTGCAGGGGGACGGGGTATTCGGGCCAGATGGCGCTCGTGGAGCTCCTTCCCTTCACCCCGGCGGTGGAGACCCTCGTGTCCTCCGATTCCCGGCTGGAGGAGAAGCTCGGGCTCCTGCTCCAGGAGGATTTCTACTCCGCGGTCCAGTCGGTGCACGACCTCCTCCGCCGCGGGATGGCGACCTTCGACGACGTGTTGCCGTTCTTCCGATAAGCGGGAATAGGGCCTTTCGACATGAGAGAGCAGACGATCAACCGGATGTTCCTGAACCGGATCGCCGAAGGGGGCGATGCGGTCCGCTATATCGTCCCGCGCGGCATGAAGTGGGAGCCGATGACGTACCGGGAGGTCGGGGATGCCGTCCGGGAAATCGCCGGCGGGCTGATGGCCATGGGGCTGGCCAAGGGGGAGAAGGTCGCGATCCTCTCCTCCACGAGGGTGGAATGGACCCTCTCGGACATCGCCTGCATCCTTTGCGGGTTTGTCACCGTCCCGATCTACCCGTCCAACCTTCCGGACCAGGTGGAGTACATCCTTTCCCATTCGGGGGCGCGCGTGGTGTTCGTGGAGGACGAGCCCCAGTGGAACAAGGTGGCGGGGGCCCGCGGAAGGCTTCCGCAACTGGCCGACATGATCCTGCTCACGGGAAGCCCGGAAGGGAAGGAAGGGACGATCGGCCTGGCGGAGCTGCGCGCGCGCGGAGCCGAAACCCTTGCGGCGCGCCCGGGGGCGCTGGAGGCGCGTGCGGAGGAAATCCATCCCGAGGACGACCTGACGATCATCTACACCTCGGGGACCACGGGTCCCCCGAAGGGCGCCCTGATCCGGCATTCCAACATCGCCTTCGACGTGACGGCTGTCCTGGAGGTCGTTCCGGTGCCGCGGGGGGACGTCATGCTCCAGTTCCTTCCCCTGGCGCACGTCCTGGGGCGGTTCGAGCATTTCCTCTCCTTCGATGCGATGGTGGTGACGGCGTTCGCGCGGAGCATCCAGACGGTGGCCGAGGACCTGCCCTCGATCCGGCCGCACATCATGATCAGCGTCCCCCGCCTGTACGAGAAGTTCTACGCCGCCGTCCGCGCCAAGGTGAACGAGGAGGGGGGGCTCAAAAAGGCGATCTTCCAGTGGGCGCTTTCGGTGGGGCGGGAGGTGTCCTCGCGCCGGCAGCGGAAGGAGCCGGTGGGCGGGTGGCTGGCCGCGAAGTTCTCCGTTGCGGACCGGCTGGTGTTCTCGAAGATCCGCGGGAGGCTGGGAGGACGGCTCCGGTTCTTCGTCTCGGGCGGAGCGCCGCTGGCCCGGGAGATCGCGGAGTTCTTCCATGCGATGGGGATCCTCATCCTGGAGGGGTTCGGCATGACGGAAACCCCCTCCGTCACGTCGGTCAACCGGGTCGGCGATTTCAGGTTCGGGACGATCGGCAAGGCCCTTCCCGGCGTCGAGGTCAGGATCGCGCCGGACGGCGAGATCCTCATCCGCGGCCCTCACGTCTTCAAGGAGTATTACCGCGACCCGGTGGCGACGCGCGAGGCGATCGATCCGGAAGGGTGGCTCCATTCCGGCGATATCGGGACGATCGACGACGAGGGGTTCCTTCGGATCACCGACCGGAAGAAGGACATCATCGTGACCTCGGGCGGGAAGAACGTCGCCCCGCAGAACATCGAGAACCTTCTGAAGACCGACAAGATGATCAGCCAGGCGTTCGTCTACGGGGACCGGAAAAAATACCTGACGGCGCTGCTGACCCTGTCGGCCGAGGAGATCTCCAAGTGGGCGGCCGGAAACGGCGTCGACGGGCGGGACCCCGCCGCCCTCGCGCGGAACCCCCGCGTCGAGGCGATGATGCGCGCCCGCGTGGACGCATTGAACCGCTCGCTGGCGCCGTTCGAACAGATCAAGAAGTTCGTCCTCATAGGGACGGACTTCTCCCAGGAGACCGGCGAGCTGACGCCCACGCTGAAGGTCAAGCGGAAGGTGGTCATCCAGAAGTACGGGACGCTGCTGGATGCCCTCTATGAGAAGGATTAGCGAGCCCCTTGCCCCTTTCGGTCTACGAGATCAACAAGATGCCCGAAAAGGAGCGGGAGCGGTTTCTCTCGGTCCTGATCCCCTCGCGCTTCCTCGAGATGTTCTCCATCGATCCCGATTCGTACGTCAACCACGACGGGGTTCGGTGCGTCAAATTCACCTGCCCGGATAACATGCCGTTTTTCCAGATCGATCTCAGGCGCGACCCGCGGGACCGGGACGCCGCGTACTTTCTCGATGTCTCCAATTCGCCGTTCGGCCAGATGGAGATCTCGTTCATCATCGTGAACGATCCGGACGGGGAGCGGTTCGACATCGACGTGGACGAGAACGGGCAGGACACGTACTTCGGGACGGCGCGCAGGAACCTGCCGGAGGAGATCCGCGCGATGAACGCGGGCCTGGCGCCGGCGCAGGTGCGCCGCGGCCTGCGGGCCATGCCGGAGCTGATCGCCTGCTGGGAACGGTTCTTCGGCCAGGTCGGGCACCGGTTCTATTTCCTGGAGCCCCTGAGCTACAACAGCGCTATCCTGTATGAGCGGGGCGGCTTCCAATATGTCAGGGGAAAGGAGAAGATGGTATCGATCGACCGGGAGTTCCGCCCGGGAGGCGTGCTTCACGGGCGCCTGGACGGCAGCACCCCGTTCCGGGACCCGGAGCACTGGAAGACGGTCCGCGGGAGAAGCTGGGCGATCCACGACGGAATTCTCGACGAACCCTGGGAAAGCCCGAAGATGTACAAAACCGTGGGCGTACACGGGGGGGTATCCACGTTCACGGGGGAGGGATATTGAGAAGGGCAGCCATGCTTGCGGCGGCTGCGTTTCTCCTGATGGGCGCTGCGGCCCGGGGACAGGAGGAGGAGCGGCCGAAAATCTACCTCGAGAAGAAGATCTTCGCGGATATTTCGGAGGGCAAGAAGAGCTTCTACGAGGTGCACACCGTTTCGGAAGGGGA
>JBLNFH010000210.1:0-7080 GCA_050263475.1 Deltaproteobacteria bacterium | reverse complement strand
GACGTGGAAATCGTCGAGGTCCATCACCGGTTCAAGAAGGACTCCCCGTCCGGGACCGCCGTCAAGCTTGCGGACGTCGTGGCGGAAGCGCTCGGCCGGGAGATGAAGGACGTCGGGATCTACGGACGGCGGGGGATGACGGGGGAGCGGCCGCGGAAGGAGATCGGGGTCCTGGCGGTGCGCGCGGGCGACGTCGTCGGCGAGCACACGCTGGTGTTCGGGGGGATCGGCGAACGGTTCGAAATCACCCATCGCGCCCACAGCCGGGAGACGTTCGCGCGGGGGGCGGTCCGGGCGGCGGCGTGGGTCCTGGGGAAACGGAACGGGCTCTATGACATGCGGGACGTGCTGGGGGGTTGAGGCGATGAAGTACCTGAGATACGAGAAGGACGGGAAAATCTCCGGCGGCATCCTGGAGCCGGAGAGCGGGGAGATCCGGGAGATCGAGGGGCTGCCGTTCGACGGGATCCGGTTCACCGGAAAGAAGGAGCGCCTTTCCGGGGTCCGCCTCCTGGCCCCCGTCGTCCCCTCCAAGATCGTCGCGGTGGGATTGAACTACAAGGACCATGCGCGGGAAATGGGAAAGAAGATCCCCGAGGAGCCGCTGCTTTTCCTCAAGGCCCCCTCGGCGCTGAACCGGCCGGGAGGGGACGTGGTCTATCCGCCGTCGTCGCAGCGGATGGACTACGAGGCCGAGCTGGCGGTCGTGATCGGGAAGGTCGCCAGGAACGTGAAGGAAAAGGACGCGCCTTCCGTGATCTTCGGCTACACCTGCATCAACGACGTGACCGCCCGTGACCTCCAGGCCAAGGACGGCCTGTTCGCCCGGGCGAAGGGGTTCGACACGTTCGCGCCGATCGGTCCCTGGATCGAGACGGAGCTCGACCCTTCCGCCCTGCGGGTCCGATGCCTGGTGAACGGGGATGCCCGTCAGGACGGCAACACCCGGGAAATGGCGGCTTCCGTTTTCCGCCTGGTGGAATTCATCTCCCATGTCATGACCCTGCTCCCGGGCGACGTCATCGCCACCGGAACCCCTCCCGGCGTCGGGCCGGTGAAGGTGGGGGACGTCATGACGATCGAAGTGGAAGGAATCGGCTCATTGACCAACCGGGTCGTGGCGCCGTAACCCATCCGAAAGGAAGAACCTCCGACATGAGCCGATTCCCGCTGTCGCGCCGGATCCAGGCGCTGCCCCCGTACCTGTTCGCCGAGCTCGACCGGAAAAAGCAGGAAGTCCGGGCGCGCGGTGTGGACATCATCGATCTCGGGGTGGGGGATCCGGACCGCCCGACGCCGAAGTTCATCGTGGACCGGATGAAGCGCGAGGCGATGGTCCCCGCCAACCACCAGTATCCGTCGTACGAGGGGCTGCCGCAGTTCCGCGACGCCGCGGCACGGTGGTACAAGGAACGGTTCGGCGTCTCGCTCGACCCGGGGAACGAGGTCGTGGCGCTCATCGGGTCCAAGGAGGGGATCGCCCATTTTCCCCTGGCGTTTGTCGATCCCGGGGATGTCGTCCTGGTGCCGGACCCCGGGTACCCGGTCTACCACATCTCCACGATGTTCGCGGGGGGAACGTCCTGCTTCATGCCGCTGCTGCGGGAAAACGGATTCCTGCCGGAGCTGGACCGCATACCGTCCCGCGACCTCGCCAAGGCGAAGATCCTGTTCCTCAATTACCCGAACAATCCCACTTCCGCGATCGCCGACCGGAAGTTCTACCGGAAGGTGCTTGACTTCGCGGAGGAGCACGACCTGATCGTGGCGCACGACGTGGCCTACACCGAGATCTATTTCGACGGAGTGAAGCCGATGAGCATCCTCGAGCTTCCCGGCGCGAAGAAGCGCTGCATCGAGTTCCACTCCCTTTCGAAGACCTACAACATGACCGGCTGGCGCATCGGCTTCGCCGTGGGAAATCCCGAGCTCGTGGGGGGTCTGGGGAAGGTCAAGACCAACGTGGACAGCGGCGTCTTCCAGGCGATCCAGGGGGCCGCCATCGAGGCGCTCACGCGCGGCGGGGAGGCCGCCGACGCCATCCGGAAGACCTACGAGGAGCGCAGGGACGTGCTCCTGCCGGGCCTGCGCGCGCTGGGGCTTTCCCCCGTGACCCCCGCCGCCACGTTCTACGTGTGGATTCCGGTCCCGAAGGGGTACACCTCGGGTTCGTTCTGCGAGCACCTGCTCACGAAGGCGGGGATCGTGACGACTCCCGGGAACGGCTTCGGGCGCAGCGGGGAAGGGTACATCCGCATCGCATTGACCAAGGAGAAGGGGCGGATACGGGAAGCGCTCGAAAGGATGAAGCGGGTAGGATTCTAGCCGCCTCGCCGGCGGGCGACGTCCTTCTGCTGATGGGGAGCAACGTCGGAAGGAGGCTCCGGCATCTGCGGGAGGGGCTGGCCCTGCTCGCCGGAAAAGTGGAAATCACGCGGGTATCCCGCATTTATGCGGGGGAGCCGTGGGGAAGGCCGGATCAGCCGTGGTTCCTGAACCTGGCGGTCCGTGGGACGTGCGTCATGCCGCCGGAAGACCTGCTGGTCTTCGTCAAGGAAGTGGAGGCGATGGCCGGTCGCAAGCCGCGCGGAAGATGGGGGCCGCGGGAATTGGACGTCGACATCCTGCTGATGGGAGAGAGGGTGGTCTGCGAGCCGGATCTGGTCATCCCTCATCCGCGCCTGGCCTCCCGCCGGTTCTGCCTCGTCCCCCTGGCCGAGATCGCCCCTTCCGCGGTGGTGCCGCCGGGGGGAAGGACGGTCCGGGAGCTGCTGGAGGCATGCAGGGATCCCCTCGAGGTGTTCTCGATATGAAGCAGGATTCCTGGCGGATCGGGATGGGCTGGAGGGCGGCGGTTGCCGGCGCGCTCGCGATCTTCCTGCTCCTTCCGTCGGGATGCAGGAAGAAGGAAGCGACCCCCGCAGGCGGGGGAGGGGAGATGATCCCCCTGGATGCTCCCTCGCAGATCGGGAACTACCGGGAAATCCTGAAGAAAGACCCGAACAACCTGCAGGCGCTGATCGGCCTCGGGAACCTGTACTTCGACATGGGACAAGACCTGCTGGCGGTAGAGCATTACAACAAGGCGCTGGCGCTCGATCCCAGGAACGTGAACGTCCGAACCGACATGGCCGTCTGCTACCGCAGGTCCGGGAACCCCGACCGGGCGATCGAAGAGCTGAAGAAAGCCATTTCCATGGACCCGCGGCACGCGCAGTCGCGGTACAACCTCGGAATCATCCTGATCCACGACAAGAAGGACGTGGAGGGGGGGATCCGGGCATGGGAGGCGCTTCTGGAAAACGTTCCGGACTACCCGTATCGCGACTCCCTCCGGAACGAGATCGCCAAATTGCGCGGGATGGGCCCGCAGCCGAAACTGAAATTTAAATGAATCCTATTTTATTTTCTCCTTATCCAGTGTGATAACAAGGGAAATCCGCAGTCTTCTTCATGGCTTTTCAACCATAGTTCCGCACCGGTAGGTCAGGTATCTTTCCAAATAATGCTGTTATAATTTTGTATTGACACCTCCGGTTGTATGGAATATATGTAACAATGTTTTGTTGCCCGTTTTCAAACAGCCGACGCGGAGGGTGGGAAATGGTCAGACGCGATAAATCGAACTACATCATTCAGTCGGTCGCACATGCCCTCGACGTATTGGAGGAATTCCGCGGCGACCTGGACGAGCTGGGCGTCACGGAACTCAGCAAGAAACTCAAACTTCATAAAAATAACGTCTTCCGGATTCTTGCCACCCTTCAGTCCCGGAACTACATCGAGCAGAACAAGACGAACGATAATTACCGTCTCGGGATCAAGTGCCTGGAGCTCGGCCAGACGTTCATCCAGCAAAGGGGGTTGCTCAAGCAGGCGCAGCCGATTCTCCATGAGCTCGCCGAACGGACGGGGGAAACCAGTTATCTTTCCATCCTGCGGAGCAACGATGTCGTCTACCTGGACGCGGTGGAGACGACCTCCACGGTGCGGGTCATTTCCCGGGTGGGGCTCCACATGCCGATTCACGCCACCGCGGCGGGAAAGGCGCTGATCGCCTTCGAATCGGAGGACGAGCTTCGGAAGCGCTTCCACTCGGAATTGCCGCGGTTCACGAAGTACACGATCGTCGGGTCGGAGGACCTGCTGAAGGAGCTCGCGGTGGTCCGCGAGCGGGAATACGCCACCGACCTGGAGGAGTTCGAGGACGGGCTTCGCTGCGTCGCATCCCCCGCCCGCGACTACACGCGAAAGGTGATCGCGGCGATCAGCGTCACCGGCCCGGCGCACCGGCTATCCGACGAGAAGATCGCGCAGACGGTCGGCCCGGAGGTGGCTCGCGGCGCCAAGACGCTGTCCATGCGCCTGGGCTACCGGGAGTAGGGGTCTCCGCGACCTTCCGTATCCATCCCGCGCACCGTTGCGACGCGGCCCTTGACACGGCCGCCGTCCGGTGCTACTCATTTTTGTGAATGATGGTTCATTCACCGGGAGGGGCAATGGCCAGACGGGGGCCCAGGGGCGGAGGGGCGGTCAAGCGCGAGCGGATTCTCCGCGCCGCGATCCGCATCTTTTCCCAGAAGGGGTACTTCAACTCCAAGATTTCCGAGATCGCCCGGCTGGCGGGAGTGGCGGACGGGACGATCTACCTGTATTTCAAGAACAAGGACGATCTCCTGATCTCCCTGTTCGAGGAGAAGATGGGAGAGGTGGTGGAGGATGTGCGCCCCCGCGTCGCCGACGGCGGCGGCGCGCTCCCCCGGCTGCGGATCTTCATCCGGAACCACATGGACCTCCTCACGCGCGAGGCGGGCCTCATCGAGGTGATCCAGGTGGAGCTGCGGCAGAGCAACAAGTTCATGAAGGAGTACGTCCCGGTGAAGTTCCTGGAGTACCTGGACGTCATCAGCGGGATCCTGGAGGAAGGAAAGCGCGAGGGCGTCTTCCGGTCCGACCTGAACGTCACGCTCGCGCGCAGGGCGATCTTCGGGGCGCTGGACGAGATCTCGCTCGCCTACGTGCTTTCCCGCAAGCGGAAGTACGACCCGGCTGCGGCGGCGGAAGAAGTCTACCGGATCTTCGCCGAGGGGCTCGCCCCGCATGCATCGAAGAAGGGAGAGGAAGCATGATCGGCTTCGATCTTACGGATGAGCAGGTCGCGCTGCAGGACATGGCGCACAAGTTCGCGGCGAACGAGATCCGGCCCCGGGCCGAGGAGTGCGACCGGGCGGGAACGTTCCCGACCGAGATCTTCCGGAAGGCGTTCGATCTGGGATTGATGACCGGATTCATCCCGGAAGCGTACGGGGGACTGGGGCTGGGCTCGATGGAATCCTGCCTCATCGAGGAGGAGCTGGGGTGGGGGTGCTCCGGCATCGCGACCTCCATGACCTCCAACGGTCTGGCCCTGACCCCGATCCTCCTGGCCGGGACGGAGGACCATAAAAAGGAGTTCGTCGCCCCCTTCGCGAGGGAATTGAAATACGCCTCGTTCTGCCTCACGGAGCCCGGGGCGGGCTCGGACGCAGGCGGGATCGCGACCACCGCCAAAAAGGACGGGGACTCCTACCTGCTCAACGGCAGGAAGTGCTTCATCACGAACGGGTCCCACGCCTCCCAGTACACCGTGTTCGCCTCCACGGACCGGTCCAAGGGGCACAAGGGGCTCTCGGCGTTCGTCGTCCCGCGGTCCCTCCCCGGCGTTTCGCCGGGGAAGAAGGAGGACAAGATGGGGCAGCGCGCCTCCGACACCTCCGACGTCCTGTTCGAGGACGTCCGGGTGCCGGCAGCCCATCTGCTGGGAAAGGAAGGCGACGGGTTCAAGATCGCCATGAAGACGCTGGATTACGCCAGGCCCACGGTCGCGGCGATGTCCGTCGGCGTGGCGCGGGCCGCGTTCGAGCATGCGATGAAATACTCGAAGGAGCGGGTGCAGTTCGGGATGCCGATCGCGATGAACCAGGCGATCCACTTCCTGCTGGCCGACATGGCGATGGACATCGAGGCGGCGCGGCTGCTCACCCACAAGAGCGCATGGCTGCTGGACCAGGGACGGCGCAACACGAAGGAATCCTCCTTCGCCAAGGCGTTCGCCGCCGACCTCGCCATGCGCGTGACCACCGACGCGGTCCAGATCTTCGGGGGATACGGTTACATGAAGGATTACCCTGTGGAGAAGCTGATGCGCGACGCGAAGCTCCTCCAGATCTACGAGGGGACGAGCCAGATCCAGCGCCTGGTGATCGCAAAGGAGATCATGATGAGGTAGTCCCCGGGGGGATCCCGCTTCCCCCCCTCTCGGGCTCGCGGCGGGCGAGGTACAGGAGATCGTCCGCCACCCCCTCCAGTTCCTTCCTCCACGGCAGCCCCGACCGGAGCCGACCCGGGATCGCGGACGCGCCGATATAGGCGCCGCAGAGGCTTCCCGCCATGGAAGAGACGCCCTCCGCGTCGTTGCCCAGGTTCGCCGCCGGGAGCACGGCCTCCTCGAAGGAATCCGGGGAGCGCAGGAAGCAGGCCCAGGCGAAAGGAAGCCCTTCCTGCACGGACGTTCCGTTCCCCAACGCTTCCTGCATCTCTTCGATCTCCGCGCGCCGCAGGAGGAGCGCCGCAAGCTCGGTGCCCAGCTTCCGCAGCAGCGTGGGGGTGTGCCGGCTTTGGCGGCTCCGGGCCGACCGGTCGGGTTCGATCCCGGAGATGGCGGGGGAGATCCCGCGGGCGAAGCCGAGGACATCCAGGGAGCCGGCGGGAGTATGGAGCAGCCGGGCGATCGCCGCCCCATGGGCGATCGCACCCGCGATGGCCGCCACGTTGGGGTGCGTGATGGAGGACAGGATGCCGGCTTCCAGTTTCATGCGGCGGAAATCGGCCGCCCGCAGCAGCGACAGCGGCGCGATCCGGGAGGCGGGACCGCTGTCGGCGGCGTTCGTGCCCGCCTCGAACCACGGATACCCGCGGTCGGCGAGGTTCGCGGCGAATTCCGTTTCGCCGCGCGCGCGAAAGCTGCCCGGGGAGCCCGCGAAAAGGGCGGCGATCTCTTCCGGGTCGACCTTTCCCTGGCGCGCCAGCGAGCGTGCCAGG
>JBLNFH010000209.1:0-4611 GCA_050263475.1 Deltaproteobacteria bacterium | reverse complement strand
ATCTCGGTAAAAATGCCGCCTCCTCGATCGGCACGCCCGCTTCCCCGATCTCCTTCTCGGCGCGCGCGACCGCGATATCGATGTTGTTCCGAAGGGCGATCTCGACGCATTGTCGAATCGTGATCTGCCGGGAGGGGGGAAGGTCGGACGCCGGAAACGCTGATGGCGCCACGAATATCCATAGAGCCGTAGCGAAAAGCAGCAGTGGGAATTGGCGCATTCGGGCCTCATCGGCATCTGTCGGGCGTTTTTTCGCGTTTAGTGTAGCACGACGCCGGGGGGTATATTGGTGGAAGGAAAGGGGGATGCCGTTGGACGCCGACGAGTCCGCCGCCCGCAGGGCCGTCACGGAATGCCGCTCCCTGTGCGTCCTCACCGGCGCGGGAGTGTCGGCGGAAAGCGGGGTGCCCACCTTTCGCGGGCCGGGGGGCATGTGGAGGGACCGGGATCCGATGTCGCTGGCCACCCCGGAGGCGTTTGCCGAAGATCCGAAGACGGTCTGGGAGTGGTATCAGTGGCGCCGGGAGCGGATCCGGAATTGCGTTCCCAATCCGGGCCACGAGGCGATCGCGCAAATCGAGAGACGGAAGCGGGATTTCCTCCTCGTGACGCAGAACGTCGACGGGCTGCACCGTCGGGCCGGATCGCGCAAGGTGGTGGAGTTCCACGGCAACATCTGGATGGTCCGCTGCACGGGGTGCGGAAGGGAGGAGGAGGTTCTCTCCGATTTTCCGTCCCTTCCTCCCCGCTGCCCTTCGTGCGGCGCTCTGCTGCGCCCGGGCGTCGTCTGGTTCGGGGAGCGGATTCCGCCCGCGGCGCTCGAAGCCGCCCTCGCCATGATGGAACGGTGCGACCTATTGCTGGTGGCGGAGACCTCTTCCGTCGTCCAGCCTTCGGCGTCGTTCGCCTTCGCGGTCGCGCAACGGGGCGGGACGGTGATCGAGGTCAACCTGGAAGCGACCCCGATCTCGGAATCGGCGCGATTCTCCTTCCGCGGAAAAACGGGGGAGATCCTCCCGCTCCTCCTTGGCGCGCGGTCGGATCCGCCTTGACGCGGGGACCCGAAATCCCAATAATGATGGGAATCTTCCGGGAGGTCGTCAAATGAACTGGACGGCGCTGAAGAAGTTCGTGCCGCCGAACGCTGCGGCCAGGATTCCGTCGGGAAACCCCGCCTGCCCGCTCAACGGGCGCGATGTGTTCAAGGCTCTCTCCCCGCATAAGGTGATCGTGATGGCCTGCAACATCCGGATTCCCCTGGTGATCCCCGGGATCATGCGGGCCGCCGAAGAACTGGGCGCGGTGGTGGCGTTCGAGCTGGCCAAGACGGAAGGCAACGTGGACGGAGGGTACACGGGGATGAACCCGGAAGGGTTCGTCGACACGATCCTCGCGCACGCGAAGAAGGTGAACTTCTCCGTTCCTTTCCTCATCCACGGCGACCACATCACCGTCAAAAACTCCTCCTCCAAGGAGATCGAGGACGCCCGGGCCCTGATCGCGGCGGAGCTCGCGGCAGGGTATACCTCGTTCGCGATCGACGCCTCCTTCAATCCGATCCCGGATAACGCCCGGATCACCGCGGAGCTCTCCGCGCCGATCCGGGAACGGAAACTGGGGCTGGAGGTCGAGGTCGGCGAGATCAAGTCCGCGGGGAGCGAATCCACGCTGTCCACCGTCGAGGAGGCGGTCGATCTCATGGAGCGCCTCTCCGCCGCCGCCGTCGCGCCGGATCTCCTCGCCGTCAACAACGGCTCGAAACACGGCAATTATCTCGAAGGAGAGAAAATCTTCATCGATCTCGAGCGGACGGGACAGATCCATGCGGCGGTGCACGGCCGGTTCGGCGTCGACATCGCGCAGCACGGGATCACCGGGACGCCGCTGCATCTCATCGGCCGGTTCGCCGACTACGGCATCCGCAAGGGGAACGTCGGCACGCAATGGCAGAATATCGCACACGAGGGGCTGCCCCCCGCGCTGATGCAGAAGATGCGCGACTGGGCCAGGGGCGCCGGCAAGGACATCAAATTCGCGACGAAACCGTTCAAGCAGGAGATCGACGCGGTTCCCGCCGAGTACGCCGAAAGGATCGAGCGGGCGGCCTACCGGGAGGCCCTCCAGCTCTTCCGCGCGTTCCGCGCCGAGGGGACCGCGAAAACGGTCGCCGATTACCTGGCCGTAAAAGTCTAGGCTTGCGGATCGTCGCGGGGAAGTGGCGGGGGAGGCCCCTGCGAGCCCCGAAAGGTCTGGCGGTCCGGCCGACCACGGACCGGGTGCGGGAGGCCATCTTCGACATTCTCGGGGAACGGGTTTCCGGGACGTCCGTTCTGGACCTTTTCGCCGGAAGCGGGGCGCTCGGCCTGGAGGCGCTCTCCCGCGGGGCTTCCCGGGCGGTCTTCGTCGAACCGGATCCCGCCGCGTTCGCCGTTTTGAAAAAGAACGTGGAATCGCTGGGGGCCGGGGATTCGGAGGCCTGGCCGCTGGATTACCGGCAGGCGCTGCGCCGTCTCCGGGCGCGGTCGATGCGGTTCGATCTCGTGTTCCTGGATCCCCCGTACCGCAAGGGTCTCGCGCCGGATTCCGCTGCGGTCCTCAGCCGGGCGGGCCTGGTGCGGGAAGGAGGGTCGGTGGTGGTGGAGGAGGCGTTCCGGGCGCCCGAGGCCTCCTTCCCGGAGGGATGGGTGCTCTCCACCGACCGGCGATACGGGGATACGAGGGTGATGCTGTTCGAGGTTTCCGCCTGACCCCGGACGCGGAGATCTTCACGAGGGAGACCAGATGAGGACGATCGCGGTATATCCCGGGTCCTTCGACCCGCCGACCTTCGGGCACCTCGACATCATCGACCGGTCCTCCCGCGTGTTCTCCCGGGTGATCGTCTCCGTCGCCCTGAACATCCGGAAGAACGTCATGTTCACGCCGGCGGAGCGTGTGGCCCTGCTGCGCAAGCTCACCCGGGCATACTCCAACGTGGAGATCGACTCGTTCCGCGGGCTCCTGGTCAATTACGCCCGGGACAAGGGCGCGCACGTGGTGGTCCGGGGGCTTCGGGCCATTTCCGATTTCGAGTACGAGTTCCAGATGGCGCACATGAACAAGAAGCTGGCAGCCGAGGTGGACACGGTCTTCATGATGACGGGGGAGCGGTACTCCTACATCAGCTCCAACATCGTCAAGGAGATCGCCGCCTTCGGCGGGAAGATCGACGACCTCGTCCCCGCCCTGGTCCGGGACCAGGTCCTGCGGAAAATCAGGAAGGGCAAGTAACCCCAGAACCGCATCCGTGGAAAGGAGCGAAGCATGATGAAGCTTGCAGGCAGGGTGGGCAAGATCAAGCCGTCGCCGACGCTGGCGATCACGAGCAAGGCGAAGGCGATGAAGGCGCAGGGGATCGACGTGGTCGGATTCGGGGCGGGGGAGCCGGACTTCGACACCCCCGATCACATCAAGGAGGCTGCGAAGAAAGCCCTGGACGCGGGGTACACGAAATACACGCCGGTTCCCGGCTCGCCGGAGCTCAAGGACGCGGTCATCGCCAAGCTCCAGCGCGACAACGGGCTGGAGTACGGGCGGGAGAACATCATCGTGTCACTGGGCGCGAAGCACTCCATCTACAACGTCGCGCAGGCGTTCATCGACAAGGGCGACGAGGTCGTCATCCCGGCCCCGTACTGGGTCTCCTACCCCGACATCGTCCTTTTGGCGGGGGGCACGCCGGTGATCGTCGAAACGACCCAGAAAAACGGGTTCAGGATGACCGCGGCGCAGCTGGACAAGGCGATCACCCCCAAGACCAAGTGCGTCGTGCTGAACAGTCCCTCCAACCCCACGGGGTCTGCGTATGAAAAAGCGGAGCTGAAAAAGCTGGCGGACGTCATCGTCAAGCGGGACATCACCGTCCTCTCCGACGAGATCTACGAGAAGCTCGTCTACGACGGGTTCGTGTTCACGAGCATCGCCTCCTTCGGTCCGGAGATCAAGAAACGGACGATCCTGGTGAACGGCCTGTCCAAGGCCTTCTCGATGACCGGGTGGCGGATCGGATACGTCGCGGCCGACAAGGACCTGGTGGCGGCGATGAACAACATCCAGAGCCAGAGCACCTCCAACCCCGTTTCCTTCTGCGACAAGGCGGCCGTCACGGCCCTGAACGGCCCGCAGGAGTTCATGAAGGACTGGGTGGCGGAGTTCGACAAGCGGCGCCGCTACATCGTCGACCGGCTCAACGGCATCCCGGGCGTGTCCTGCCTCCTTCCGCAGGGGGCGTTCTACGTCTTCCCGAACTTTTCGAAGGTGTACGGGAAGAAGACGCCTTCGGGAAAGAAGATCGCCAACTCCACCGAGCTGGCGGCGTACCTGCTCGAGGAGCACAAGGTCGCCGTCGTGCCGGGCGTGGCCTTCGGGGAGGACGCCTGCCAGCGGCTCTCCTACGCGACGTCGATGGCGAACATCGTCAAGGGGATCGACCGGATCGAGACCGCCGTCAAGGCGCTCAAGTAGGCCGCGAAGGGGAGGCGCCGCTGGGGCGCCTCCCCGCTTACCCCACTTTTACATCTTCATAATAGCGATCGGCTGCGCCGCCTCGGAGGGGGACTCCGTTCGTGGCTC
>JBLNFH010000208.1:0-8680 GCA_050263475.1 Deltaproteobacteria bacterium | reverse complement strand
TCGACGATCCCCACCCGACCCCGGTACCCGGTCCCTCCGCAGGCGTCGCACCCTTTCCCGATGCGCTGGTTCCCCTCCGCCGCAAATCCCGTCTCCCGCAGGATCTCCTCGCGAAAGGCCGGCGAGATCTCCCTCGGCGCGGAGCATTTCTCGCACACCGTCCTCACGAGCCGCTGCGCGAGGACGCCGATGAGCGACGAGGGAAGGAGGTATTCCTCCACGCCCATTTCCATCAGGCGGGTGATGGCCCCCGCGGCATCGTTGGTGTGGAGGGTGGACAGCACCAGGTGCCCCGTCAGGGCGGAATGGATGGCGATCTCCGCGGTCTCCCCGTCGCGGATTTCCCCCACCAGGATGACGTCGGGGTCCTGCCGCACGATGGAACGCAGGCCGGAGGCGAAGGTGAGCCCGATCTGCGGCTTCACCTGGATCTGGTTCACCCCGGGGATCTGGTACTCGACCGGGTCCTCGATCGTGATGATCTTCCGGGCTTCGGAGCGGATCTCCTGGAGGGTTCCGTAGAGCGTGGTCGTTTTCCCGCTTCCCGTCGGACCGGTCACGAGGATCATCCCGTGCGGCACGGCCATCATCTGGCGGTAGCGGGAAAGCGTCCCGGGGGGAAATCCCAGCCGCTCCAGGTTCAGGGGAACGCTCGACTGGTCCAGGATCCGGATGACGACGCTCTCCCCGAACAGGGTGGGAACGGTGGAGACGCGGAAGTCGATCTCCTGCCCCCCGATCCGAAGCTTCACCCGCCCGTCCTGGGGCAGGCGACTTTCCGCGATGTTCAGCCGGGCCATGATCTTGACCCGCGAGATCATCGCCGTCTGGAGCCGCTTGGGGGGCGACTCCACGTCCTCCAGGATCCCATCGACCCGGTACCGGACGCGGAGGGTCTTCTCGTACGGCTCCAGGTGGATGTCGCTCGCTCCGCGCTCGATCCCCCGGGCGAGGATGTAGTTCACCAGCCGTATGATGGGAGCCTCGGAGGCCGCGCCGATCAGCCGCTCCACGCGTTCGTCGCCGGTCCGCTCCTCGCCCTCCTCCCCCACCTGCTCCACCAGCCGCTCCATCGAGGAGGACCCCTCGCCGTACGCCTTCTCGATCGCCTCCCGGATCTCCTCTTCGGTCCCCACCTGCACGTCGATCCGCCGGCCCGTCGCCTTGGCGATCGCCTCGCGCCCGTCCATGTCCATGGGGTCCGCCATCGCGACGATCAGGGCGCCGTCCGCCAGGTCGACCGGCACGATCATCCGGGCGCGCAGGAACGGCAGGGGGAGAAGGTCGGGCGGGACATGACGGACCTCGGCGGCCTCGCGCCGGAACGACGGGATGCCGCAGATGCTTTCGTAGGCCTTCCGGAGGGCTTCGGGCGTCAACAGCCCGCGGGCGATCAGCCCCTTCGGGAATGCCGGGCCCTCCGCACGCGCAAGGGGGAGGAGCGCTTCCCGGTCGGCGGGAGGGATTGCCAGCGACAAAACGAGTGCCTCGTTGAACTGGCGGCGGTTCATGATTCTTCCGTTCCCCCTTGTCGGCGCATCGCCTCCGCAGCCCGCTCCCGGCGAAGGACGGAAGTCGCCTTTAGATTATACCGAAGAAATGGGGGGGGAATCCGCCGATGTCGCGGGAAAAACAAAGAAAAACAAATGACAAAGGCCGGTCCGCTCATCCCGTGGGCCGAAGGTAGCCCCGCTTCCGCGCGTATTCGTCCAGGTACAGGGTTGACAGATCCTCAATCGTCAACTCCTCGGGGGAAGCGGGGGAAAATGTAGTGACCACCTTGAGATAGCCCCGGCATGCGTCGCATACCTCCACCCTGACCTTGTCGCGCCGCTCCTCGGGATAAAGGATGCCCAGGGACGCCGTGTCCTCGTTCCCGCAATAAACGCACCGGAGCCTGCGGGTCGGCCAGTCCGCGCCGCATTGCCCGCAGCGCAGGTGCGCGGCCTGCTCGTTGCCCTGCAATTCGCCGAGGGAGGCGAGGGTGCCGCAAACATAGCAGGTTGCTTTCTCCCACGCGACGGCGCCGCGGGCCAGGGGCTCCAGCTCCCTGCACCAGGCACGGAGCGCCGGTTTCAGGGCGGATTGCGCAAGCGTCCACAGGAGCGACGGCGCCAGCACGTGCTTTTCGGCACGCCGGAAAACGAACGCGTGATCCCCTTCCACGACGTGCCGGAGAAGCTCGGCGGGGATCAAACGGTCCTCCTCGAGGGCGCTCCGGATCCGGGACATGCCCTCCACTCCCGCCCCGGACAGGCCCCGGGCAAGGCGAAGCAACAGATCCCGGGAAGCGCGGTTGTCGAAGTGGAGCGCGACGCCGCGAAGGAGCGGCTCGCCCCCGGACCTCTTCCGCTTCACCTGTTCCTCGTCCATCGCGACGGGCGCCGCGATCGAAGCCGCATCCCGCAGGATGGGGAGAGTGACCCGGTACGCTTCGGCAGCATTCCGAAGATCGGGCCACTCCCGGACAAGGGCAAGCAATCGCCGTTCGAGCGGATCTTCCGGAACCTCCCGTCTCGATTCTCCGGCGGGCCCGGAGGGCGCCGGCCCGGTCATTGCACCTGGCCGGCCTGTACCAGGCTGATGCGCAGCAGGGCGCCGCCGACCAGCACGAAGACGGACATGATGGCGGCCCACCGTTCGGGATCCGCCCTTCCTTCGGCGATCCGGGGGAGGTACCATGCCGCCGCCAGCGGGACCAGCGTGCCCAGAAGCACGGCCCCGCCCCAGAACATCAGGGCGTTCATCCCCCGCACCAGCGGCGCGGCCCACCTTCCCGCGATGAGGACGACGGCGACCGCCAGGACGAGCTCGAGGACCTTGGAGAGGCGGTCGAATCGCTCGAAGGTCGGAAGCCCCGGATCCGCGAGCCGCTTCCGCCACACCATCACCAGGTAGATGGCCGCCGCGCCGGTGGAGGCCGCGGACGCGATGAAGAGCGCTCCGACCAGGGGATCGGTGGCCGCCCAGAACGGGCGGGCCGTCACATTCAGGATCACGCCGGTGTACCCGGCGACGAAGAAGCCCGCGATCGACCCCACGACCGCGTACCATTTCCGCGGGATGCGGTTGTACGCCTTTCCGAACGGCATGCGTTTCAGCCTCCCTTCCGCGACCAGGTTATCGAGGAAGGAGAGGAGCGCCATCCCCCCGAAGAGCAGGAGCGCCCAGGAACCGACGGAGAGGGGGGACTTGAAATTGAGGTAGGGAAAGCCGCTCTTCGAGTAGAGGAGCAGGTGCCAGAACCGTTCCGGCCGCCCCAGGTCGGCGATCAGGAGCGGCGGAGTCAGGAGGATCAGCGGGAAGGCGATGTAGAAGCCGGTGCGGCTGATCTCCCGGTGCTTCTCGCCGCCGAAAAGCTCCGCCAGGGTGGCGATGAAATAGGCTCCCGCGGATATCCCCGCGATGAAGAAATACATCGCCACGTAGTACCACTCCCAGCCCGGTACGTGGACTTCGGGGTTCATTTCTTCACCTCCTCGTCCTTCTCTCCGGATCCCCTCTCGCGGAAGCTCACCAGCGCGGCCGCCCCGAGGGCGAGCGCGCCGGCGATCGTCACCGCCGACGATACCGGCAGCCGGTTCTGCGGCACGTCGACCTTTTCCGGCTGGCCGTAAACCTGCGGGCGGTCCAGGAAAAGATAGAACACGTTGAGGCCCCCCGCCTCCTTGTACCCGTAGAGGTTCGCCTCCGCGTATCCCAGCCCGTGGAGCCGGGCCAGCCGCCTGTCGGCGGCGGCCTTGAGGTCGGCGATCTCGCCGAACGAGATCGACCCGGTGGGGCACGCCTTGGCGCAGGCGGTGCCCAGCCCGTTGTGGATACGGTCGTTGCAAAGCGTGCACTTGCGGACGGTCCCGGTCGTTTCGC
The DNA here is from genome assembly GCA_050263475.1 of Deltaproteobacteria bacterium. Classification (GTDB taxonomy): domain Bacteria; phylum Desulfobacterota; class Deferrimicrobia; order Deferrimicrobiales; family Deferrimicrobiaceae; genus FEB-35. The sequence goes on along the minus strand of JBLNFH010000208.1, from coordinate 4,813 downwards.
TCAGGGAGATCACCCCGTAGGGGCAGGCAGGGATGCAGTACTTGCAGCCGATGCAGACGTCCTGCTGGACCGTGACGTTTCCCAGGCCGGTGCGGACGATCGCTCCGGTGGGGCAGGCGTTCAGGCAGCCCGCATCGTTGCAGTGCTTGCACGAATCGCTCGAAAAATACCAGCGCGCCCGGGAGCGGTCCTCGCTGAACTGCTCGATGAAGCGCACGTGCCGCCAATCGGTGGCGCTCAATGCGCCGGTGTTGTCGTAGGAGTTGCCGGTGAAGTTGACGGCGACCGGGCGCTTCTCCTCGGGATCGAACCGGAAGTGGCCGGGCTCGTGGGGAAGGGCGTTCCATTCCTTGCATGCCACCTGGCACGCCTTGCACCCGGTGCAGATGGAGGTGTCGACGAACATCCCTTTCGGCATTTAGGCCCGACCTCCTTTCTTCCCCGCGCGGAGGTCGCAGGTAAAGACCTTCCCTTCGTGGATCGAGACGTTGGGGTCCCCCACCAGGGCGCTCAGGTTGTTCACGATGTCGCCCTGCGCCGTGCCCTGCCAGCCCCAGTGCCACGGCAGTCCGATCTCGTGGATTTTCTTCCCGTCGATGAGGAAGGGCCGCATTCGCCGGGTCACGAGAGCCCGTGCCTCGACCTCGCCGCGAGCCGTCCGGATCGTGACGTACCCTCCGTTTTTGATCCCCTTTTCGGCCGCGAGCTCCGGGGAGATCTCGCAGAAGAGCTCGGGCATCAGCTCCGCCAGCCAGGGGAGCCAGCGGCTCATCGACCCGCTCAAGTGGTGTTCGGTGAGCCGGTAGGTGGAGAGAACGATCGGGTAGGCGGGGTCGGCCACCTTGTGGTAGGGGTTTCCTTCTACCTTCCACACCTTCGCCACGGGGTTGGACTGCTGCCGGTAGAGCGGGTTTTTCACGGGGGATTCGTACGGCTCGTAATGGGCCGGCAACGGTCCGTCCACGAGCCCCGCCGGCGCAAACAGCCACGCCTTGCCGTCCGACCGCATGATGAAGGCATCGCTGCCGGAAAGCCAGTCGAACCCCAGCCCGTTGTCCTTCCCTTTGAATCCCGGGGCCTTCGTGGGCTGGAAGTCGATCCCCTCGCCGGAGGGGGCCACCCATTTCCCGAGGACCGGTTTGCCGCCGGGATCCTTCGTGCCGCTGTCGGCCGAGGGGTCCCAGTACACCAGTTTCTTTTTCTCGGACCACGGCTTCCCCGAGGGGTCGGCGGAGGCGCGATTGTACATGATGTGGCGGTTCGCCGGCCAGGCGAACCCCCAGTTCGGGGAGATCCAGTCGTCCCCTTTGCGGGACTTCGCCCGGTTCTTTCCTTCCTCGGGGATCACCCCGGTATAGATCCAGGCGGCACAGGCCGTGGATCCGTCCTCTTTCAGGTCGGCGAAGGTGGGAAGCGGCTTTCGATCCTTCCACGTGAAGCCGTTGATTTCCTTCAGGAGCTTGTACGCCGACGGCTCGTCCTTGATCCGCCACTGCGCCACTTCGGACGCATCCGGCTGGTAGTCCCACAGGAGGTTCCGCATCGCCCAGTCGAGGTTGCTGGCCGAATCCTTATAGAGCTCCTTGAGCCGCCGGCCCAGGTGGAAGCTGAACCAGGTGTCGCTGCGCGCGTCGTCGGGCGGGTCGACCGCCTTGTCGTGCGCCTGGATCAGCCGCTGCGTATTGGTGAAGGTCCCTTCCATCTCGGGCAGCGAGGCCGCGGGGAGGAAGAAGACCTCGGTCCGGATCTCGGAGGCTTTGAGCTCCCCCGACCGGATCTCGGGGGAGTTGCGCCAGAAGGCGGCCGTTTCCGTCTCGAAGAAGTCGCGCACCACCATCCAGTCGAGCTTCGCCAGCGCCTTGCGCTGGAAGCGGGCGTTCTGGCCCCCCACGGCGGGGTTCTGACCCATCACCAGGAACCCCTTGATCTTTCCCGCCGCCATGTCGACGAACATGGGCATGTGGGAGTGGTCGCCGGTGATCTTCGGATGGAAGTCGAACCCGTAATCGTTCTCCTTGGTCGCCGCGTCCCCGAACTGCGCCTTGAAATAGGAAACGGCGAACTTCGGATAGTTCCCCCAGTAGCTGGTCGACAGAGGGACGGCCTCGGTGAGGATGTAGTCCTTGAGCGAATCGTGCGCCTTGCGGGCGTCGGGCATGTTCAGATAGCCCGGCAGGGAGTGATACAGGGTGGCGATGTCCGTCGAGCCCTGGATCGTGGCGTGCCCGCGAAGGGCGAGGATCCCGCCGCCGGGACGCCCGATGTTGCCGAGCAGGGCCTGCAGGACGGCGGCGGTGCGGATGATCTGGACGCCCACCGTGTGCTGCGTCCACCCCACGGCGTACGTGATGTTCGATGTCCGGTCCGCACCGGAGTTGGACAGCAGCGTCTCCGCCACCTTCAGGAACGTTTCCTTCGGGCACCCGCACACCCTCTCCACCAGCTCGGGCGTGTAGCGGGAGTAATGCCGTTCCAGGACCCGGAAGACGGTGCGCGGGTTCTTCAGCGTCGGATCCGTCTTGGGGCGCCCCGGAACCCGTTGCAGCAGGAGATCCGTGAAGGTCCCGGCATCCTTGACCGCGGGCGCTGGAGGCTTCTCGCGCTGGTAGGTCCAGGTCGCGTTGCTGTAGGATTTTCCGTCCGGCGAAAGGCCGGAATAGACCCCGTCCAGGTCCTCGGTGTCCTTGAATTCGGGAGAGACCAACGTCGCAGCGTTCGTGTAGTTCACCGCGTATTGCCGGAAGAACGGGTCGGTGTTCCAGCGCTTGCTGCGGATCACGTGGTTGATGATCGCCCCCAGGAACACGATGTCGCTCCCCGCCCGGATGGGGGCGTGGATGTCGCAGAGCGCGGACGTGCGGGTAAAGCGCGGGTCGACGTGCATGAGGACGGCGCCGTGCTCCGTCTTGGCTTTCAGCGGCCAGCGGAAGGCGACCGGGTGGCATTCCGCCATGTTGGATCCCATGATCATGACGGCGTCGGAGTGGACGAGGTCGCGCGGGAACGTGGTGGAACCGCCTCTACCGAAGGAGACCCCCAGACCGGGGACCGTGGAGGAGTGTCATATCCGTGCCTGGTTTTCGACGTACACGACCCCCAGCGCGTGCATGAGCTTCTGATGGACGTAGTTCCACTCGTTGTCCATCGTCGCGCCGCCGAGCGACGCGACGGCGTACGTGTTCATCACCCGCTTGCGGACCGTGCCCCCCTTTCCGTCGGGCATCTCCTGGAACTCGTTGAAGTTGGCGTCGCGGGTTTTCCTGACGAGCTGCGCGATGCGCTCCATGGCCCAGTCGAGGGGTTTGTCCTCCCAATGATCGCTTGCGGGAGCCCGGTACTTGACTTTCGTCCAGCGCAGCGGATTCACGGCAAGCTGGTAAGTGGCGGCTCCCTTCGGGCAGAGGGTCCCCTGGCTGATCGGGGAATCCGGGTTCCCCTGGATGTCGAGGATCTTTCCCGTGCCTTCGTCCACCATGACGATCTGCCCGCATCCGACGGCGCAGTATGGGCAGATGCTGGGCACCTCCCTCCCCCGCTTGATGGGGATATCCCCCGCCTTGGCCGCGAATGCGCGCACATCGAAGCCGAAACCGGCCAGCTCGGCGAAAACGGTGCCGGCCGCAGCGCCGGCCGCTCCTTTCAGAAAGGTTCGTCGCGACGGGTCGATTCCTTCGGTGCCGGGCATCGTCGATTCTCCTCTCCGCGATGGATCCTTCGGGATCGGGTTCATCCGTGACCAATGACGGTCGGAACCGCAGCCAACAGTATGTTATACAAGGCGAAAAACAGGGAAAACCTTACATCCACGGGAAATGCGTGACTAAGATGTCCTTTCCGGGAAAATGTTGCGATAAAAATTCGGGAAAACCGTGCAGATAACCGGAACCGGGCTATACGAACACCACGCGTTCTTCCCTGCCGCTCCGGATCGCGAGGATCAGGGTCAGGTAATCCCGGAGATGCCGGGTCAGCAGGAAATTCTCCCTGACGAACTCACGGGCGATCCCCCCCATTTCCGCCGCCCGTTCGCTATGTCGCAGCAGATAACGGATGCGGTGCGCCGCCCCTTCCGGAGTGTTGACCAGAAACCCGGTGTGATAGTTCACTACCTGGAGGCGGATCCCCCCCACATCTCCACCGATGACGGGCTTCCCCTTCCATAACCCCTCGGTGACCGTCAGCCCGAACCCCTCGCGGGTCGATTTCTGCAGGATGATGTCCGCCATGCGCTGGAGGGCGTTGATCGTTGTGTGGGCGCCCGATGGAAGGAGCAGGACGTGGATGTCGGGCGTCCCCTCCGCCGCCTCCATCACGTCCTCCAGGACTGCTTTTCCCTCCGGGTCGTCCGTGGCGCCGCCCCCTGCCAGGACGAGCTGCACGGGGATTACCTTGCGGACCAGTCGGGATGCCTGGATCACCCCGATCGGATCCTTGAAGCGGTCGAACCGCGAGACCTGGACCAAAAGCGGCCGCTCCGGGTCGATCCCGAATTCGGTCCGCGCGCCATCGATCTCCTCCGGGCCCAGGACGCGGTTTTTTTCGCTCAACGGGTCGATGCTCGGGGGGACCAGGAACTGGGGGTGCGGCAGGGGCTGGGCGAATTCCGCCATCGAGAAGATGCTCGCGTCATACTTGTCCACGATCGCGCGCAGCACCTTCCAGACGGGCCGGAACGGACGGCTGATGTCGATGTGGGCCCGCCAGATCCATTTCCCCTTGCGGTTGGGGCAGAGCTTCAGCAGGTAGGCCGGCTGGGGATCATGGATGATAACAATGTCTGCCTCCTCCAGCAGGGGCCGGAGCCTTTGGGCGT
>JBLNFH010000207.1:0-6603 GCA_050263475.1 Deltaproteobacteria bacterium | reverse complement strand
GATGGGCCGCTTCGAGGAGAAGTACCTGGCCCTGCCGCGCGAGATCCTCGTGACCTCGATGCGGAACAACCAGAAGTATTTCGTCTTCGAGGACGCGGCCGGCAGGCTCTTCCCCGGCTTCGCGTTCGCGTCGAACATGATCGTCCCCGACAGCCGCGTGGTCGTCGCCGGGAACGAGCGCGTCATCCGCGCGCGGCTCTCCGACGCGGAGTTCTACTACCAGGACGACCTGGCGAGGCCGCTGTTCGAGCGCGCCCAGAAGCTCAAGAACGTCCTGTTCCAGGCCGACATGGGCATGTACTGGGAGAAGGTGGAGCGGATGGCCGAGGTCGCCGCGTACGTGGCCTCCTTCGGCTTCCCCGCCAAGGCGGAGGACTGCCGCCGGGCCGCCATCCTCTCGAAGGCCGACCTGACCACCGGCGTCGTCAAGGAGTTTCCCGAGCTGCAGGGCGTGATGGGGCGCGACTACGCCCGCAAGACCGGGGAGAAGGAGGAGGTCGCCCAGGCCGTCTTCGAGCATTACCTGCCGAAGGGCCAGTCCGACGACCTCCCGGCGACCGACGTCGGGGCGGCGGTCTCCATCGCCGACAAGATCGACATGGTGTGCGGCTGCTTCGGCGTGGGGCTCATCCCGACGGGGACGGCCGATCCGTACGGACTGCGCCGCCACACCCTGGGCATCCTCTCCATCCTCGACGCGCGCGGCCTGCGGATCCCCATCGAGGGGCTCGTCGACAAGTCCCTGGCGACGCTCTCCGGCAAGCTCAAGGCCCCCGCCGCCGACGTGAGGAAAAAGGTCATGGAGTTCATCGAGGGGAGGCTCTTCAACCTGTGGACCTCCCAGGGGACGCCGGGGGACCTGGCGGAGGCGGTCGTCTCCGCGGGGCTGACCGACATGGCGGACCTGCGCGCCAAGCTTTCCGCGCTCGTCGCGTTCCGGTCCGAGGCGGCGTTCGAGCCGCTCGCCGAGGTGTTCAAGCGGGCGATCAACATCACCAAGGCGTACGACGGGCCGCTGGCCGTTTCCGAGGCCCTCTTCGAGCACGACGAGGAGAAGGCCCTGTACCGGGCGGCGACGGAGGTGACGGGCAGGGTGGCGTCCGCCGCGGGGAACGGACGGTACGCCGAGGCGTTCCGGGAAATGGCCCGGCTCCAGCCCCTGGTTTCGGCGTTCTTCGACAAGGTGCTGGTCATGGCGAAGGACGAAAAGGTGAAAAACAACCGCCTCGCGCTCCTCAAGGGACTTTCCAGCCTGTTCGCGAGGGTGGCGGATTTCTCGAGGATCAGCGCGGCGAAAGCATAAATCAAGGATACCGGGAGGAGAAGCGGATGGCCAGCAGGAGCGTGTACTTCTTCGGGGCAGGGAAGGCCGAGGGGCACGGCGGGATGAAGGACATCCTCGGCGGCAAGGGGGCCGGACTCGCCGAAATGACCAACCTGGGCGTTCCCGTTCCCCCGGGATTCACGATCGCGACGTCGGTCTGCAATCTCTTCTACAAGAACCGCGGCAAGATCCCGCCCGAGGTGAAGAAGGAGATCGCGGCGAACCTCGCCCGCCTCGAGAGGCTGGCGGGAAAGAAGCTGGGCGACCCGAAGAACCCGCTGCTGGTCTCGGTCCGCTCCGGCGCGAAGTTCTCCATGCCCGGGATGATGGACACCATCCTGAACCTCGGGCTGAACGACAGGAGCGTCGAGGGGGTCGCGCAGCGGACGAAGAACCCGAGGTTCGCCTACGATTCCTACCGCCGCTTCCTGATGATGTTCTCGGACGTCGTGCTCGGGATCGACAAGGAGCATTTCGAGGAGATCTTCGACCAGAAGAAGCGGGAGCGCGTCGTCTCCAGCGACGTCGATCTCACGGCGGACGACCTGGTGGACGTGTGCCGGAAGTTCAAGGACCTGGTCAAGGAGCGCCTGCGGAAGGAGTTCCCCCAGGACCCCGCGGTGCAGCTGGACCTGGCGCGCGACGCCGTCTTCAAATCCTGGAACAACGACCGGGCGAAATATTACCGGAAGGCGAACGGCATCCCCGACGACATCGGCACCGCCGTCAACGTGCAGACCATGGTGTTCGGCAACATGGGCGACGACTGCGCCACGGGCGTGGGGTTCACGCGGAACCCCGCGACCGGCGCGAAGGAGTTCTATGGGGAGTACCTGATCAACGCCCAGGGCGAGGACGTGGTGGCCGGCGTCCGCACGCCGCACCGCATCACCGACATGAAAAAGGAGATGCCGAAGGTCTTCGACCAGCTGCTGAAGATCACCACCAAGCTGGAGAAGCATTACAAGGACGTCCAGGACTTCGAATTCACCGTCGAGGGCGGGAAGCTCTACATGCTCCAGACCCGGAACGGGAAGCGGACCGCGGCGGCCGCGGTGAAGATCGCCGTCGACATGGTCAAGGAGAAGCTCCTCAGCCGCGAGGAGGCGCTGATGCGCCTCGAGCCGCAGCAGATCGACCAGCTGCTGCATCCCGTGATCGACCCCAAGGCGAAGCTCGAAGTGATCGCGCGCGGGCTTCCCGCGTCGCCGGGGGCGGCGTCCGGCGCGGTGGTGTTCCATGCCAACCGGGCGGTGGAGTGGGCCATGGAGGGCAAGGCGGTGGTCCTGGTCCGCAAGGAGACGAGCCCCGACGACATCCATGGGATGGACGTGGCCCGCGGGATCCTCACGGCGAAGGGCGGGATGACCTCGCACGCCGCGGTCGTCGCGCGCCAGATGGGGAAGACCTGCGTCGCGGGCTGCGAGGCGATCGATGTGGACGAGGCCACCAGCCGTTTCATGGTGGGGGGCCGTGTGGTCCGCGAGGGCGATTTCATTTCGCTCAACGGCAGCACCGGCGAGGTGATCCTCGGGCAGGTTCCCCTCATCGCGCCCAAGATGACGGGGGCCTTCGGGACGCTCATGTCCTGGGGGGATTCCATCCGGCGCCTGAAGGTCCGCGCCAACGCGGACACGCCGCGCGATGCCCGCACGGCCAGGGATTTCGGGGCGCAGGGGATCGGGCTGTGCCGGACCGAGCACATGTTCTTCGCCGAGGACCGGATCCCGCTCATGCGGGAGATGATCCTCGCCCGCACGATGGGCGAGCGCGAGGCGGCCCTCGAGAAACTGCTGCCGCTGCAGCGCGAGGACTTCAAGGGGCTCTACCGCGAGATGAAGGGATACCCGGTCACCATCCGTCTCCTGGACCCGCCCCTCCACGAGTTCCTTCCCAAGCGGGAGGAGCTGATGGTCGAAGTGACCAAGATGGAGCTGCTCCGGGCCGACCGCTCGATCATCGAGGAGAAGCGCAGGCTGCTCGAGCGGGTGGAGGAGCTGCACGAGTTCAACCCGATGCTGGGGTTGAGAGGATGCCGCCTGGGCATCCTGTACCCGGAGATCAGCCGCATGCAGGCGCGCGCCGTCTTCGAGGCGGCCTGCGAGGTCATCGGCGAGGGGATCCGGGTGCAGCCGGAGGTGATGATCCCCCTGGTCAGCATGGCGGCGGAGATGAAGGCGCAGAAGGAGCTGATCGTCGCGGTCGCCGAGCAGACGATGAAGGGCTACAAGAAGAAGTTCCCCTATACGGTGGGGACGATGATCGAGCTCCCGCGTGCGGCGGTGACCGCCGACGAGATCGCGCGCGAGGCGGAGTTCTTCTCCTTCGGGACGAACGACCTGACGCAGACGACCTTCGGGTTCTCCCGGGACGATTCGGGCAAGTTCATCCAGTACTACATGACGCGGTCCGAGCGGTGCCCCCAGTGCGGCGCCAAGCTGGAAAAAGACCTCTCCTGCGCCTCCTGCAAGGTGACGTACACGAAACGGCCCGAGAATATCCTCGATGCGGACGTCTTCGCGTCGCTCGACCAGGCAGGCGTCGGGCAGCTGGTCGAGATGGGCGTGAGGAAGGGGCGCGCCACGCGGCCCCACCTGAAGGTGGGTATCTGCGGGGAGCACGGGGGCGATCCCCGGTCGGTCGAGTTCTGCCACCGCGTCGGGCTGGATTACGTTTCCTGCTCGCCGTACCGGGTGCCGATCGCCCGGCTGGCGGCCGCTCAGGCCGTCCTGAAGGAGCGTGCGGCGGCGAAGCAGGCGAAAAAATAGCAAGATTTATTCCTGTTTAAAGGGATGCTGCGAATACTTTTCAGTTAGGGGACGTTCTTAAAGTTTACTTTTAAGCCCGGGACGTTCTTGAACTTTCGAACGAATCATTTATAAGTTCAAGAACGTCCCTGGGCTTTCGAGGACATTGAAAAAGTAAACTTTAAGAACGTCCCCACGCCGTCTGAAAAGTTTTCGCAGCATCCCTTTTTGCTTTACATTCCCCGAAAAACACAATATATTGCGTCCAATTGAGGGAATCTATACATCATGTTGGTGATTTTATGCGATTTTCCGGTTCGGGGATGAAAAGGCTCGATGAAGCTTAAAAAACTCGAACTTTTCGGCTTCAAGTCCTTTTACGACAAGACGGTTTTCGATTTTTCCGCCGGGATTACCGCGATCGTCGGCCCCAACGGCTGCGGGAAGTCCAACATCGTGGACGCCATCCGCTGGGTGCTGGGGGAACACGCCCCTTCCTATCTCCGCAGCAAGGCGCTCGAGGATGTCATTTTCGCCGGTTCCGACGCCGCGGGGCCGCTGGGGATGGCCGAGGTTTGCCTGACCTTCGATAACGACGACGGAGCCGCTCCCCCGGGGTACGAGTCCTACCCCGAGATCCAGGTGACCCGCCGGACCTTCCGCAACGGGGAGAGCGAGTTCTTCATCAACAAGGTCCCCTGTCGCCTCAAGGACATCGCCGAGCTCTTCCTGGACACCGGCGCAGGCGCGCGCGGGTATGCCATCATCGAGCAGGGCAAGATCCTGACGATCGTCAACGCCCGGCCCGAAGAGAAGCGGATGATCGTCGAGGAGGCGGCGGGCGTCGCCAAGTTCCGCGTCCGGAAGAAGGAGGCGGAGCGCAAGATGGAGAACACCCGGGCGAACCTCGCGCGGGTGACGGATATCCTCGACGAGGTGAAGCGCCAGCTGGGAAGCCTCGACCGCCAGGTGCGCAAGGCGGAAAAGTACAAGGCGCTCAGGGACGACCTGCGGATCCTCGACCTGCGGATCGCCGCGCGGAAGTTCCGCGATCTGATGCAGGAGCGCGCGAAGACGGGATCGGACCTGGCCGTCCGGGAGGAATCGCTCGTGGCGCTGCGCGCGGAGCTCTCCCGCCTGGAGGCCGAGATCGAATCGCAACGGCTGCGGAAGGCCGAAGTCGAGGCGGCCCTGGGCTCCCTTCGCGACGAAGGCGGCAGGCTCAAGGAAGAGAACGGGCGCCGCGGGGCCGAAGGCGGGGGCAACACGAGGCAGCTCGAGGAGCTGCGGGCGACGATCGCCGAGGCGGCGGGGGCGATCGCCGGCTTCGAGAGCGAGATCGCCGGGATCGAATGCCGCCTGCGGGAATCCGGGGAAGCGGCGGAGAGGAGGCGGGAGTCCGCTGCGGCGGCGGCCGAGCGGTGCGCCGGGCTGAAGCGGGCCGCCGAGGAGGCGCGGGAGGAATACCTCCGCCACAAGGATCTTTCGGACCAGGCCCGGTCCGACCTGATCGTTCGCGTCAACCTTCATTCCAACGCGCGATCCAGCGCCGATTCGCATCAGAAACGGATCGAGGACAAGGAGCGGGGGCGGGAGCGCCAGGATGCGCTTCTGGCCGACGCCCGATCCGCCGCGGAGAACGCGGAGAGGGAGGCCGCCGAAGCCCGCCGCTCCGAGGAGGAGGCCCGCGAGGAGTCGTCCCGCGCCGAGAGGGCCTGGGAAGAGACCGGCGCGCTCCTTGCCGGGTCGGTGTCCCGTCTCGAGGCGGCAGCCGGGTCCCATCGGAAGGTGGAAGGGCAGCTTCAGGCGGCGGTTTCCCGGCGGGAGACGCTGTCCCGCCTGTACGAGAGGAAGGAATGGGCAACTTCGGGGGTCCGCGCCGTCCTGCGCCACTACACCGGCCGGGAAAGCGCCGGGGGGGACGCCGAGGGAGCGGGGATCTACGGCGTCATCGGCGACCTGGTCGAGACGGACGCCCGGTACGAGAAGGCGGTCGAGGCCGTGCTCGGCGAGAGGATGCAGTCCATCGTGGTGCGGGATCACAGCGAGGGGCTTTCGGCGCTGCAGTTCCTGAAGGAGACACGGGAGGGAAGAGGCTCGTTCGTACCCGTGTCCCTTCGAACGCGCCACGATTCCCCCGCCTACGTCGGGGAAGAAGGGGTGATCGCACCGCTGACCGAAATCGTCCGCGTCCCGGAGGAGTGCAGCGATCTCGCGCAGGGGCTGCTCGGCGGCGCGCTCCTGGTGCGCGACATGGACTGCGCGATGCGGCTCTGGAACCGCAACGGCGTCTGGAACACGTACGTCACCCTCGACGGCGACCTGATAACGGCCGAAGGGGCGCTGGTCGGCGGCGCGCAGACGGAGGGGGGGTTGGGGATCCTCGCGGTCAAGCGGGAGATGCGGGACCTGGAAAAGGAGATCGCGGGCCTTTCGGAGGAGATGGCCCGGCTCGAGGAGGACGAGGAGGCGGTCCGAAGGGACCGGGTGGCGCTGGAGGCCCGGAAGGAAGCGGCGTTCGGCCGCCGCGAG
>JBLNFH010000206.1:0-2740 GCA_050263475.1 Deltaproteobacteria bacterium | reverse complement strand
GCGTTTCCCTTCTTGCCGCCCGACTCGATTTCCGCAGTGAACGTATACTCCCCAGGTTTGGGAAGATCGACGTCCGCGCCGATATGCCCCTCCATCACGACGAGGGTGACCTTCGAAGAGGTGTCCTTGTCCGGCCCCGTGATGATCACCTCCCCCGCCGAGACGGTCACGGGTTTCCCGGTCATCGGGTCGCTGAGGTACATCATCAGATGGCGCTCTCCGGCAAATTGTGCGGCGATCTTCGCCGGAACTCCCATTTTTTCCATATACGCCTGCTTTTCGATCAGGCGCGCTTCCGCCGCCCAGGGGCCGATCTCCCCGGAGAAAATCGTCTCCCCCGACTTCATGTCGCTGTGGCCGTGCGACATCCCGTGCATCCCCTCATGCTCCATCTCCGCGGCCGACGAAAACACCGGCAGCGCAAGAACCGAACACGCGGCGACCCACACTACGAACTTTTTAATTCCCATGGCTCCGTATCCCCTCATCGCGATGATATTGCCGCCTCCCCGAATACATCTTCCGAGTACCGCGGCAGTTTGGACGCTACGTACGGCATATAACGTGATGTAAGATTGTCGGCGCGTCGAAAATGTTCCGTGGTGTGGTCATTCCTCCGCCAAGGGTCCCCTGCGGATCGGGATACCGGCTGTTGACCTCCATGAACCGCGCGGGCGGTCTGCCCGCCAATCTCGAGCCAGGGACCCGATCCAGGCGCGAGGCCAAGTTCCCCTTTATTATTGCCAAAGTGCCGAAGGGGGAACTCGAACTCCCACGGGCTTCCCCACCACCCGCTTCAGTGACGCTGGATACGGCTCTCCAGCTTTGAAAGCTCGTCCAACGCCCGAGCGATATCCGGGCGGCGATCCTCCGTGCCCGACACCAGCCGTTCGATCGTGACCAGCTCCCCCTGGATGAATTCGTTTGTCTGCCGGACCAGGTCATCGATCGAGGCATACAGAGCGTCGGCCCATTGGCCCGCCAACCGGGAGAGGTTCTTCTCCACCTCCCAGGGAATCCGGCCGAGGAAGCGGCGATGGATCATCCCCCGGAAAACCGTCATTGGAATCAGGAACCAAAGCAGGTCGATTTGGATGTCGAAGATATATCCGACCTTAACATTCGGTCTCGAAGGCTCCCTGATCAAGGTGTCGAAATTCGCTCCCGAAAATTTCATCCCCAGCGCCCGTTCGATATCCGCCGCCATCCGGTCCTGGAAAGCCCGCGCAATGCGGTGGAGCGCGGACTGGGCCTTGAACAGGTAGGCCGCCAGATATTCCTCCCCCCGGATAGAGATCACCCCCAGCTCTTCCTCGAGGAAAGAGATCATCCACTCACGGAACGATTGCGTCGTCTCGGCCAGGTTCCCCCGGAACTCCCGCAGTCGCGAACCGAGGTCCGATTCGAGGCGGCGGCCCAGTTCCGATGCATGGGACAGGAACTTCTCCCCCGCATCGGTGCGGACCCTGGACTTGAGGTCCTGGGCGAAGAGCCAGATCTCCCTGCGCACCGCCCCGAGGTCGGCCCGCTCCCGCCGGAGGGCCTCCTGCAGGTCGAATCGCGCCTTTTCGGTCGCAACGGCCGCCTTCTCCGCGACGTGCAGATACTCCCGGCATGAAGAGATCAGAGAGAGGGTCTTATGGGTGATGATCTCCTCGGACTTCTCCTCGTGCCGCGCCGAAATCTCGCGCTGCAAATATTCGGAAATGTCCCTTCGAAGCCCTTCGAAGGAAGAGAGAACGGAAAAGGGGAATATTCTCGCCTCCCGTCCCGTGTGACGGATAATCTGCCCGAGGGTGAATTCCACGATTTTGTCCCGTTGGGCATCCGATACGAGGTCGGCCTTCGTGAGAAGGACAACGATTTCGGGGGTATGACGGAACACCTCCTTTAGAAGCACGAGGTCCTGCTCGGAGAAGGGATGGTTGACGCTGACCGCCACGATGGCGGCCCCCACTTTCGGGAGCCAGTCCATGGAGGCCTTTGTATTGTGGTAGAAGATGCTTCCCAGTCCGGGGGTATCGACGAAGCGGAGTCCCTCCCACGCTCCGGGAGACGAGATCTGCAACTCGACGAGGGAAACCTGTTTCTCGTTGTCGGGGTTTTGCCGTTCCGTCACGAACTCGGCGATCCGGTCGATGGGAAGTTCCTCCTTCTCCCCCGTAATGCGATGGACGGTCATCTTGTCCGACGTTCCAAAGCCGATCCGCGTGATCACCGCCGTGACCGGCAACACGTCGACGGGGAGAATATCTTTACCGAGGAGACTGTTCAGGAAGGAGCTCTTTCCGGCCTTGAACTGGCCCAGGACGGCGACGTCCACCACGCCCGAATGTTCCCGGGCATCCACAACGCCTTCGATCTGCGGCGCGAGGGTTTCGATGCGGAAACGCCCGCAGATCGCGGCGACGCGGTCTATGCAGGTCGGCACCGAACTCTTCTCATTATCCGTGACCATCGCGTGTCGCGCCCCCCCGCAGCGAAGAGGCAGAGAATCGTATTAGATCCTGCTCATCCTTCAGACCGTTACTCTCGTTATTGGATGAATCGGAGAGCAATGACTCGAGCCGAGAGAGTTCTTCGTCCGGGATAGACGCATCCTGCAGCAAATCTCGACCAGGGCCATGGATACCCGGAGATGGTTGGCCAATACGGTTGCGACAACGGACAAGGAAATCCAGATGGCGGCCATGCGGAAAGCGTCTTCCATGGAATCCTCCTCCATGATTCATGCCTGACC